>JBGSMO010000252.1:0-3902 GCA_041740115.1 Pirellulales bacterium | reverse complement strand
CAACGGCCTTTGGCGACACGGAGACTACTCGACGGGTTCCGAAAACGTGAAGGGGCGGGGGTGGATTCAAAAATTCCTAGGGAGGCAAAGGGGGGTCCCTAGAAACGTTGCAGAAACGTCGCTCTCGCGTATGCGCGCGAGCAATCAGCAGAAGACAGCGTTACTTGACGGTTCGCACAAGGGCCATGATCGCCAGCCGAACGGCTTCGGGAAGCAGAGGCCATTGTTCGACGACTTCGGCAAGGTCGGCATCCAATGCGACGATCTGCAACTCGTGGCGATGGGAGTCGAGGTTGTAAGAGGCGTCCGAATCGCTCGAAAGTGCGCCGCATTTCGCGCCGCCTTCGCCGCTCATCTCACCGTTTCCCGAGGATTCTGACAATCGTTCGACTCCCCCTACGGGTACTCTCGCCAAGACGTGGTCCGTCTAGGTCTTGGCGTCTCCCAGCCCGGCTCGTCCGGGCTTTTTTTGTGCCTGTTCTGCGAGTTGGCCAAGGCGGCCATGTTGGCCAACCGCTTTTGTTTTGGCCCCCTCGGTCGGCGTCGGTTTCTGCGACACGCCATCCGTCGCTCGTTGCGTCGCATGCTGTCGTGTGGGCCGTTCTGTCGCCCAACGCGTTTTTGGCGACACTAACCGCAAGTGGCTTGTGGAACGGCTTTTAGGCGCGAAGCTGTCGGCGACGCCACCGCCCGACGAGCGACAGCAGGGCGACGATGGGCGAACGGCGGCGGCGATTCGGCGAAGGTCGACAGGGCGCGCACCATCGTCGCCGGTAGCGGCGTCGGCATGGGAACGATCAACGTCGCGCGTGCGCAGCATGAGGACCTCCGTCGAGACGATCGCGGAACATGGCGGCAAATGGATTTGTACGTGCGTTCACTATAGCGACCTGGGTGGCCAAATTCAATATTGAAGCTGGCGAAAATAGCGAAGGGATCGCCGATAGACGCGGATGGTTCTTACGGCGTTGGACGCCTAACGCTCGCATGAATCCCCGAAGTTGCGGCCGGGGAGCGGGGGCGGGTATAGTGGCGGTGCCGCTCATCCTTTCGCTGAGGCACGGAGATGTTAACGCTTGCGTCCTCTAACGGCGGACCTTCCGACTCCCAAGCGCTCGCTGGCCTAGTCATCGTCGTCTTGGTCACGCTTGTCGGCAGTGCGTTGCTTAAATCAGCTCCAGTCGGCGCCATCCTTGGCGCGATCGCCGGAAGCGCGATGATGATCGGCTAGGCCGCCCTCTATGGCGGTTATCTCGGCGCCGAGTATGTGTTGGCCGCGCCATTGGCGGCATCGGCGGCGGCATTTCCAGTTGGATAAAACATCGCCGTGATCGACGGCCTTAGCCATTCTCGCGCCGCTGTGCCTAGTTCGGCGACGCCGCCGCTTTACTTCTTGCCCTTTTTCTTGCCGCCCTTCTTGTCATCCTTTTTCTTGTCGTCTTTCTTGCTGTCCTTCTTTTTCTTGTCTTTGGCCATCGTCGTGATCTCCTGAGGCTTCGGTTCTAGACAGCGGACAGGGTAGCACGCCATGACCGGCGCAGCTCTACGTTCTGGCTAAACGGGCGGAATAAGCCAAATGCTGCTATCGCACCGGCCGCGCTCTCAGGCTGCGCGTCGATCGATCGCATTTTTTGACGAGCCGCGGAGCCTCTCCGACTGAGCGGCGTTGGCACGCCTCCCTAAGGAGATAGCGCCGAACTTGTATCCCGATTGACGCGACAGTAGGGCCTTTTTGGCCTTATTTACCGCTCCCGAATGCGACGGCACGGCGAGCTAGACTTTCTGAGGTCGCTCTGGCGGCCGGACGCGATGGCGCTAACGCCAGTTCGCGTCAAACTTTCACTACGCCGGGAGGCTCGTTCCATGCTCGCTAGCCGTCGCTGTTCGAACCACATCCGTAATACGTTCGCGCTGGCCGCCTGCGCTCTGTCATGCAATGTCGTCGTCGCCGGTAATTTGCTGCTGAGCGATGGCCGAGAGTTCCCCGGCCAACTCTGGGAGAGTCGATCAGGGGCTAGCGCTCAACGACTCCACCGACGCGAGGCCACCGCCGACCGTGCCTTTCCACAAGCAGAGATGAAGTTGGGAAAGGTGGCCGTGGGAGCTGACGGGAAGGTTTACTTCGTCAGCGGCCTGGACGGGTACGTGCTCCACCTGCTCGACGGTCGACACGAGGTTCTTAGCTTTGAGTTCCCCGGTCAAGTGCGCGACGTCGACTGCGGCGGCGAGGAGCATACCGTCTACTTCAGCGTCGTGCCGACTCCGCAAAACAATGAGCCGTTAGCTGACGGCAAGATCTATCGCCGTGATCTGTGGCAAGGTCAACCGAGTGAGGTCGCTACCGTGCGGCAGGCCGACGTGGGCGGCGACTGGTGGGGCGCTTTTACCGTGAGTGACGGCGACACGTACGTTGCGACCTTAAGCACGCCCAGCCGGCTCTATAAACTGACTAGCGCCGGCGCTGTGCCCGTCTTCACCAGCAACCAGTATCGCATCGAAGGCTTCGCCGCCGATGATGACGGCGGTTTCGTCTTCACCGATGGCGCAGGTGGAGTGTACCGTACTAGCGACTTTGAGACGTGCGAAACGCTGATCCGGGGGGACCGGAAGTTTACCGACGTCGCCATGGAGCCCGACGCGCGTGTGGGAGGCGGACAGTAGCCCGGCTGATCGATGCGCACGCGGCACTCGCGCACCGCCAGCGAGTCGGGCAGCGCAGCGAATGACTTGCGGTCGATCGTCCGTGGCTTCTGAGGCTTAGGCCCCTGAATGAAATGGTCCTTCAAACCAAGTCGCATTCCCCGGCGGAAATCGGCCCTTCATCGGCGATTTAGGGCAGCAGCGTGTTTATGCGGCTGGTGATCGCGTGCAGTACCGGGTGAGAACGCCCAGCCCCCCACTCTCGACCTCGGCGGTCATAACAATAGCTCTTGGTAACACAGGCCGAAAGCCAGGGGTCTGTGACTATCCTCACGTCAGGATGCCAGTTAGTTCGCCTGCGGCGTCGGAGGTTGCGGAATTGGCGGAGGAATCTCCTCCGTTGCCTCCGTACTTTGGTCAGCCGGCGCGGGCGTGGGAGCGGTGATTCCCAAACCTTGCTCAGGCGCCGCCTCCTTCACCTCGGATCGCAGCACGGGGCGAATGAACGCGATCTCGAGTTGGTCGCCAACTTGCCCGGACGCGACCAGGTTCGTCACGTCGGCGGGGCTGCGAATTTCCGTCTTGTCGATCGACGTGATCATGTCGCCGGCGCGCAGGCCGCCTTTCTCCGCGGCGCTGCCAGGAGTGACTTCTCGCACCACGGCGGCGTTGGGGTACTGCGGGTCCATTGTGATGCCGAGCACCGCGGCGCCTGAGGCCTGGGCTCCGAGCTCCGTCGTCGTGCGATTCATTTGCGGAACGTAGTCGTCCGGCGGAGTCGGCGACTGAGGCGACTCGACGCTGCGCTCGACAATCACTGGGGCTGACTGAGCGACGTAGCCGTCGTTATATCCGCCGTACCCGTAACCGTAGCCTCGTCCGAGGCCGGCGCCGTAGGCGGCCAAGCCGACGTACCAAGGAAAATACCCGTAGCCGTAGGCTCCGTAGCCGAAGTTATTTCCGCGATAGCCAAAGTTATCTCCGCGGTAGCCGGAGCCGTAGAAGCCTCGATAAAATTGATCGACGTTCGAGGGACCCGGGCGTCCGTCGCGGCGGCTGTCGCCGCTGTAGGAGTTACGGCGATTGTCGCCGCCGTAGAACTCGCGGCGATTGCCATCGTTGTAGGACTGGTTTCCGCGGCTATTGCCGCCGCTCCAATTCGGACCCGACGACCCTCGATTGCCGCCGCCGGGGCGGTTGCCGCCGCGTTGTCCTCCGCCGCCGCGAGCTTCACCCTGGCCTCCTCCCCCCTGCCCTCCTCC
>JBGSMO010000250.1:0-5413 GCA_041740115.1 Pirellulales bacterium | reverse complement strand
CCGACATTTCTCATATGCGCCAAACCGGGAATCGGTCCGGGCTCGGAATCTGCCGCATTGTAACAACCTGCGCCCCCACCACGTGTCTATCGCGTGGCAATTGTTCTCATTTTTTTAGTCTGCGGCCTTGAGTTCGGGGGGCCTCGACACTGGAATCTTCGCTGCCGATAGGGCTGATCGGCGAAGCAAACGAAGGTAATTGGAACTGTTACCGGACAAACGGTTAGACTGGGCAGCATCCCGAGAGCAAGCCTTGAAAGCTTGAAGTATTCACGATGAAATACCACTGCCTGGCCTCCCTATTCCTTCTCGCGTCATGTTCCCAAGCGCTGGCGCAACCCAATGTAGTCATCTTTCTCGCCGATGATGCAGGTTGGGGTGATTGCAGTCAGAACGGCAACACTCAGGTCCGTACGTCGCACATCGATGCGATTGCGCGAGGGGGCGTGACACTCAGTCGATTCCTCGTCTGTCCGGTCTGTGCTCCAACGCGGGCGGAGTTTCTAACCGGGCGCTATCATCCGCGTGGCGGCGTCCGAGGCGTTTCGACGGGCCAAGAGCGGCTCGACCTCAATGAACGAACGATCGCTGAGGCGTTTCAGAAGGCAGGCTATGCGACCGGCGCATTTGGCAAATGGCACAACGGCAGCCAGTGGCCATATCATCCGATGGCGCGCGGGTTCGACGAATACTTCGGCTACACGTCAGGGCATTGGGGCGAATACTTTGATCCGCCGCTCGAAGAGAACGGCCGCATGATTCGCACTCGCGGCTATATCGTCGATATATGCACGGATCGAGCGCTGAACTTCATCGATCGAAATAAATCAAAGCCGTTCTTTTGCTACATTCCGTTTACCACGCCGCACTCGCCGTGGGCGGCGCCCGAACAAGACTGGCGGCGACACAAGGATAAGCCGATCACTCAGTGCGCGACACTGCCCGAGCAAGAGAACCTCGATGAAACTCGCTGCGCCCTAGCAATGATCGAGAACCAGGACGCGAACGTCGGCCGAGTGCTGGCGAAGCTGGATGAGTTGAAGCTGGCAAATAACACAATCGTGCTTTACTTCTCCGACAACGGACCGAACAGTTGGCGATGGAACGGCGGTATGAAGGGACGCAAAGGGAGTACCGACGAAGGGGGAGTGCGCTCGACGTGCTTTCTTCGCTGGCCCATAAAGCTGCCAGAGGGTCACACCATAAATCAAATCGCCGGTGCGATAGATCTGCTCCCGACGCTAACCAGTCTGGCAGGAATATCCCGAGTCGGCGACAAGCCCCTCGACGGCCGCGACCTTAGCCCGCTCCTGCTCGAGCAACCGACGGACTGGCCCGACCGGATGATCTTCTCAACATGGGCAGGGCGCATCAGCGTGCGGACTCAACAATACCGGTTTGATGATCAGGGGCAGCTCTTTGACATGCTATCCGATCCAGGACAGAAGACGCCAATCACCGAGCGTGAGCCGGAGACCGTTGCTCGCCTGAAGGAGGCCGCGACCCTCTGGCGGGAGGAAGTCTTCGCGGGCTCTCGTCCGGTTGACGCGTTCACAAAGAGAAAGGGTAACCAACCGACGAACGCTGCGAACGGCGACGGGGTCGATCCACGTCCTATCCCCGTCGGCTACCGCGAGTTTCCCATCACCTTGTTACCTGCGCGGGATGGCGAGGCAGAGGGCGGGGTCCGTCGTAGCAGCAGCGCGCCGAACTGTTCTTACTTTGTGAACTGGACGGCGAAAGACGACCGAATGGTCTGGCTGCTAGATGTGCACACGTCCGGCCGCTATGAAGTCTCCATCGACTACACCTGTCCGGAAACAGCTGCAGGTTCGCTCGTCGAACTATCGTTCCGTGATAAACGAATCACAGGCCGGGTCAGACCCGGCTGGAATCCGCCACTTTTCACGAATCAGGACACTCTTCCGCGACCGCCTGCCGAATCCCAGATGAAGGAGTTCCGGCCGCTCCAGCTTGGCGTGATCATCCTTGAAAAAGGTCAAGCTCCACTCACTCTGCGAGCACTAGAAATCCCCGGCGAGTCAGTCATGGACGTGCGACGTCTCACGTTGACTCTGCTCGACTGAATGAAATCCGTGTCGCGAACAATTGTCCCATATACTCGCCAGAGTGCGCCTGAATTTGAGAATCCTGAGAAGCCACCGGTTTCGGAACGGTCTCTACGAAGGCTTCCTGTGCCTCGCTAAAGCTGCTTCGGTCCCATCGAAGGCGGTCACTAAGTGCGTAAGGTCGAACCGTCATTTCGCTCAAGAAGTTAAGCGTAATGACACGCTCTCTTTCGTCAATTCGGGCAGTAGGGGATGGCAGCCTTGAAGGGGACCCACATTCTGCAACTTGCTCGCGCGGCGGCGTTGACATGCATCAGCGAAAGGGGCGCCCCCTCGCGGGCTTCGCGTCGTGAGTCCGGCCGCGATGCGCAGGCCGAGGCGCGGCCGCGGCCATCGGAGGCGCCGTCGAATCGAAGATGCAGCGTTTTTGACCAGTTTTGCAGTCGCTGGCCGCTTTCGACGAGCAGCTTATCCCGAATATTCGACTTTACAGCGATTGCCCTCCTTGGTCGGCTCCATGACGCACGGCTTCGCCGCGATGGCGACGATTGCCGGCGTGGTTAATCGCTTGCAAGCCATTCTCTCGCGGCCAATCGCGCCACAGGGCGACGAGTTGGCGGCGTAGCGCCGATGCGAAAACATCGGTAAATCAGCGATTCCCAAAAACGGTATATACCGTTTCTCAATTTCCCATACCGCTAAACCCTGCAAGAAAGTGCAATCTGTTGCAATGAATTGCAATTGCCCTTTGTAGCTGTAGAATACTCCCGAACCGCTGGGTTTCTCGATTCAAATAAGATTTCGGCCGACGCTTTTGACCTCGCTGGGGGTCAAAAGGTCGCAGGTTCGAATCCTGTCGGCCCGACTTTTAATAGGGGATTCCGGTAATACGGAATCCCCTATTTTTATAGGCGTGAAACGCACTTGAGACGTGAATCGTCGCGTCGACAGAAGCGGACAATCGCATATCGGCGCATCAAAAGAGCCCGCGAATCAACCGAATACCGAATCCGGTGGGAAGGGACTCGTCGGGCGCCAAGGAAAAGAGCGTTGCCGCTTTTAAGGCGGCAACGCCCCTCCCTAAAGAGCTTCGGTTTGGGCCGGTGTCAGGCTTAACCGGAGGCTCTACAGAATTCTCTTGGCGAAATACTCAGCCACTTGCATCCTTGCCCAATGTGAAAACAACTGTGCGCTTTCCGCGTGCCCGCAGCGGGTCAGAGCATTCGCGAAGCGGTATAGCTCATCTATGGAGTAGAGATGAGAATTCCGTTTAATAAGGACACGGTTAGCAACCTTAATATTCGCAGCATCTTCCAGGGTGGCGCACTCAATTAGACGTCCCTGGAAATTAACCGAATATGTTCTGCCCCACTCGGAGGGGTTCGCATCCTGCATGATGGACGTTGGATAAGGGTCTAGCGGAGAGGAACACCATTTTACGCCTATACCAAGTGTCGGTCTGTCCGCGAGCGTACCGCCGGCGCAAAAAAAGAGAGCTCCGAACCATCCGAATGGGCATCCAATTTGCCGCCCTGCGACTGGCATACTCGGCTCGACGTTTGTCTCGGGCGACAGTCTCACCGTTTGTGAAGGAGGAATTACTATGTTGACCACTCTTGCCGTACTTGCATTTGCGCTGCAAGCGACCACAGGGGCGGGCGAACACTCAGGCGGCATGCTTAACTGTGCCAAGGTCTGCGCAGACTGCCAAGTGACCTGCGATGCTTGCTTCAATCATTGCTTGAAGATGGCCGGGGAAGGGAAAACGGAACACGCCGAAACCGCTCAAATGTGCGTTGATTGCGCCGAATGCTGTAAGGCGTGCGCAACGCTCTGCGCTCGTCAGAGTCCGCTTGCCGGGCCAATGCTGGAATGCTGCGCAACGTGTTGCGAGAAGTGTGCCGAGTCGTGTGAAAAGTACCCAGACGATAAGCAGATGGCCGAATGCGCCAAGATTTGCCGTGAGTGCGCGAAGGAATGTCGCAGCATGGGCGGGTCAGTGGGCCAAGGCACTTAAGAACCGATAATTGCGAACTTCTATAATAACTCAAAGCCCCTGTAGTCTAATGGCTACAAGGGCTTTTTTTACTACCTTAGGGCAGCAGAAATGATCCGACCGACGACACTCGACGTCGCTTCTGCGATTCTCGCCCCTTGGGTGGATCAATCGGTGCCCCTGAGGGATACAGGATCGTTCAAATTCCCATGCACACCACTTATTTTGGCTTTCCAGATCCGCCAGAATGGGAACGGCACTGCGTCTTACCGAAAACGCAGCAGTCGATGCGAGCCGGGAAGATTCTTCTGGGTACGATGCAGAGGGCAAAACGATAATTATGAACAAGGCCATGCGCGACTCGAAGAAGGGGACAGCAGCAAACGCTCCCGCTCCGTTAACCGACTGGCGAGTCGAAACCCTCGCCCGCCTCCGCGAGCTCATCCGCCAAGCCGACCCTGGGGCCGTCGAGGAGGTGAAGTGGCGCAAGCCCTCCAATCCTGCCGGGGCGCCCGTTTGGTCGCACGCCGGCATCCTCTGCACCGGCGAAACTTACAAGGACAAAGTGAAAGTGACCTTCGCCAAGGGCGCCTCGCTCCCCGACCCCGCCGGCCTCTTCAACTCCAGCCTCGATGGCGCCACGCGCCGCGCCGTCGACTTTTACGAGGGAGACAAGATCCAGGCGACGGCCTTCAAAGCCCTCATCCGCGCCGCCGTGGCGCTGAATACGTCGGCGCGAGCTACTGCTCGTCCCGCCCGCGCTCCGAAGGAATCCAAGAGCGATTGATGGGCGTCGCGAATGTCGCCCAAAAGTCGGCGCAAACCAAACGCAAAAAGCCCCGACAAAGGCGGGGCTTCTCGCGCGAGTTCGCATTTGTCCGCATCAAACGGACCCAAGCGGAGGGCAGGGGATTCGAACCCCCAACCCCTTTCGGGGCACCTGATTTTTTTCGAGTCAAGAAGCATGCCCCATATTCACCGAGGAATATCGCAATTCTAAGCAGATCGCAGCGCCTGGCGCAGCAGTCAGCGCAGCAAACAGAGGGAAACAGGCTGACGCAGAGGACGGCAACGCGGCGAACCAGACGGCCCCGATGACGGGACACGATCCCGACCTCTCCGAAGTCGCCTACCGCTGGGCGACCCTGCCTGACGCCGTGCGGCTGGCCGTCATTGCCTTGGTCCGATCGGTGAGCAGATGACTCCCCTCGCGCGCATACGCGAGAGCGACGTTTCTGCAACGTTTCTAGGGACCCCCCTTTGCCTCCCTAGGAATTTTTGAATCCACCCCCGCCCCTTCACGTTTTCGGAACCCGTCGAGTAGTCTCCGTGTCGCCAAAGGCCGTTG
>JBGSMO010000182.1:0-11914 GCA_041740115.1 Pirellulales bacterium | reverse complement strand
GACGGCGCGTCGACCGGCTGCGCGGAGGCGCGCACCGCCAGCAAGCTGGCCGCTAGCATCACTGCCAGGAGTATGCGAGACAAAGGCACGTCGAAGCGACCGGTTCAAGAACGGAGACGAAAAGGGGCGGCAGTTGGCTATTCTACGGCGGGAGCGGCGTCGCAGTTTGGGGGCAGCGACCAGACGACGCGACAAGAAGCGAGCGTTCCTCCATTGTAGGCAGACGGCCGTGCGGAAATAGCGTTTGCCCATGACGGCGGCGGACCGCAAATTTGCCTGAAATAATATCGGGGGATTTTGGTTGAAACGGACTGTAGGGGCGAAGTGATGTCGCTAAACGCGACAGCTCCCAGTCGGAGGGTCACGCCCTCCGGGAGAACTCGGAGGCAGGTGTGCCTCCGGCTAGTTGGCTACTATGAAATACACGTCAGCCGATGAGGGGGAGAAGCCTCTCATGGAGCTTCGCCGTGGAGGCCGCTAAATAGTCGGCGCGAGCCAAATTGAACGGCTTGCCGTCGGCTGCGGAGACGGCGCCGCCGGCCTCGCGGACGAGCAAGACGCCGGCGGCGGCGTCCCAGGGATGGATTTCATGGGCCCAATGGGCGTCGAGCCGGCCGCACGCCACATAGGCGAGATTCAGGGCGGCCGAGCCGGTGCGGCGCATCGCCTGGCAGACAGGGCCAACCCGCATAAAGGCCCGCAAATCGAGCGAACTGTCGTCGAGACGGGGCGGAAAACTGACCGCGACCAGCGATTCTTCGACGGTTTCGGCTCGGCTCGCGGCCATCGGCTGGCCATTGAGCGTGGAGCCACCTCCGGCCGACGCCGAAAAACACTCGTTGCGCTCCGGATCGAAGACGACCCCCGCGAGGAGTTGGCCATTATGCGCGACGGCCACCGACACCCCATAGCACGGAAGCCCATGCGCGTAGTTGATCGTCCCGTCGAGGGGGTCAACGACCCAGCAGTACGGCAGATCGAGTTGGTCCATCACGGCGGCTTCTTCGCCGAGGATGCCATGATCTGGGAAATGCTCGGCAATGACGCGGCGAACCGCCTGTTCAGAGGCGAAATCGGCGTCGGTCACCAGGTCGCGGGGGGCTTTTTCGCGAGTTTGGAACCGTCCTCGCCAGGCCATCAGTTGTTCGGCGCCAGCTTGAGCGGCCAGTTCGCAGACGTTCAATAGTTCGGCAGGAGTCGGGTTCGCGGGATTCATCGCTCAAATGCACCTTGTGGCAAGGATTGCGGGCTGGGGGTTCTATTTTGACGCAAAACCTTACTGGTTAGGAAGTAGCGATTATTTATAGCGATCGGGTTGCGGTCCCCCGAAATATTCTTGCGGAGAGTCGTGACAAAAAGCTGGACATAAGGATTAGAACGGGTATGATCACAGTGAACGAGCCAAAGGGAACACGGAGGATGCGGTTGGAAGTCTGTTCAGCATAACCATTCGCAGTGATGCGATCGGCGATTGACTGATCTTCTTTATCCCCCCACAACAGACTTACGGCCTCTTCTCTGTTCCGGCCCCGTCGCTTCACTTCGGTGAAACGGCGGGGTTTTTTTTGGCCTCGCGGGGATGTCGGGGCGAGCAGAGAATAAGCGACGGAGGCTGGCGAGGGCCTTAAATCTCTTGTGGAGACGTCGATGTCGGCATTGAAGGCTAATTGGCAATCGTCTAAGTCCGATTTTTGGCAGCTCGACGGCAGCCGAGCCATTTTGCACGCGGCTCGCCTTCGCGGCGCGATCGATCTGCTCCATCCCTGCCGCGGCGTGACGGGCCTGTGCCTCGACGGTTCGGCGCTCGTCGGCTGGCTGATGGCGGTCGACGTCGTCGCCACTGACGGGTGCGGGTCGCCGTGCGATCAGCCGTGGCAGATTGCGGATCTCTACATCCGCGGACGCGATTTGGTGGCGACCTATCGCGAACCGTTGGAGCAACCGTTCAATTTGCAGCTCTATTGGCGAATCGTCGACGCCCTCGACGGCGCCGCGGCGCTTGACCTGATTTGCTCGATCCAGACGCCGCTTTGGGAAGCTCGCCCTGGCGTCACCGCCTGTTCGTCGATGTTCGAAACTCCGGCCGTCATTCTCGACGACGCGCTGATCGCCGCGGGACACGGGAAGTGGTCCTACGTCGAGGCGACGCGCCGCGGCGACTTCGCCCCCGCAGCGGCGGAAGGACAGGGCGAGTTCGCCGGCGCTTATTGGCGATTCGGTCCGCAGTTTATGGAGAAGGGGGTCATTCGCCGTTTGCAAGTGCGCGGGGCGTTCGTCCCTCGCGACGCTGCGACGCGCGACGCTGGCCGGTTGGCGCAGGAGCTCGCCGAGGAAGAACCGGCGCTGACGGCTTAAGACTTCTTGTCGTCTTGCTGCCGCGTCAACTCCAGCAGCGCAATCTCCGGCGGGCAGCGCCAGCGCAGCGGCGTTTCGCCGCTGACGCCACGGCTGACGTGCAGCACCGTGTCGCCGCGACGGAAGACGCCGCAGGCGTAGCGCGTGCCGTGAAGGCTGGGGCTCATGATCGATCCTAGGATCGGAAACTGAACCTGCCCGCCATGCGTGTGACCAGCCAGCGCCAAGTCGGCGTCGGCCCGCACGCACCAGCCGAACTGGTCGGGCGTGTGGCATAGAACAAGCCGGAACTCAAGGCGACCAGGTTGCCGCGGCGTTAGTTGTTCGACGTCTGCAGCTGGTTTCATCCACGGAAGTTCGTTGCCCCCCAGCGTGATCGGAACGCCGTTCCACTCGGCTTTCAGCCAGCGGCCGCTGAGGTAAGTCAGGCCGCAATCACCGAGAATTTCGCGAGTCTGGCGGGCGTCGACGAAGGCGTCGTGATTGCCGAGGATGAAGTAGACGCCCAACGGCGCGCATAGGGAGCCGAGCGTCTTTTCGAGCCACGGCACGCACTCGGGCTGTTCGATAATATCGCCGGTGATGGCGATCACGTCGGGACGCAGATCGTTGAGTTGCCGCGTGACGACTTCGTAGAATCCGCGATCGAGACGCCCGGTCATGTGAAGGTCGGTGATGTGGGCGATCGTCAGGCCTTCCAACTCTGCGGGCAGGCGCGGGAGGGCGAGGCGTTTGCGATCGACCGAGAGCGTGAGCGCTTCGTTAAGCGGGAGCGATCCGAGAACGGTCGCGACGGCGCCGCTGAGTGGCTTGCGGCCAAGGAGTTTTGCGACGTCACGGACGTCGACCGACCACTTCCGCAGCACGGTGCGGTCGTAGCGATGGGCTTCAACCCACGGTTTGACCACGAGGGCGAGGGCGCCGATGGCCAACGTGAGCCAGAGATACCCCGCAATCGCATCGCCGCGAGCGAACGGGTTGAACTCCGCAGCAGCTGCGCGGCAGCACTCCCAAACGATCGCTGGCGGAATCACAAGGAAGGCGAGAAAGGCCGCCAGCGTCAGCAATTTGATCACAGGTCGCGGGCCGCTCAAGCCATGGAGACGGTTGACCAAACCAGTCCAAAGAAAGCCATGCCCCAGCGCCGCAACGGCCAATCCAGACCAGACGAGGATGGCAATCATTGCGGACCAAGCATGGAGGGGTGACGAAGTTCGGCGAGACCGAACTATAGCATAGAAGCCACCGGCTTTGCCGATGGACTCGCCAAGCTTTGAAGTTGCCGTTTGCAGATTCGTCCACCGGCGGAGCCGGTGGCTTCGACGACGATTTACTCGTCGGCTAACGTCACGTCGCCCGGACCTTGCCGCTCTTCGATCGTATGCTCGATCGCCGAGACGAGCTGATCGAGCCGGAACGGCTTGTAGAGAACGAACTTCAACCCCTCGCGGCGGGCTTTGACGATCGTGTGATCGCGGTCGTAACCGAAACCGGTCATCAGTACGAGCGGGACGTAGTCGGTCAGTTCGCGCAGCTTCATCAGCAACTCGTATCCGCTCAAGTCGGGGAGGCGAATGTCGGAGATGATGACGTCGTATTGCTGCCCGGGGCCGAGATTGCGAACCATCAAGCCCGCTTCGGCGCCGTTGTGGGCCGTTTCGACGAAGCAATGGTAGCGGTCGAGGAGTTCGTGAGCCGCGGAGCGGACCGTTTCGTCGGCGTCGACCACCAGAATGCGGCGACCGGCCAGGAGCGGGCGGAATTCGACCGTGGCGGCAGTCGGGTGAGCCTGCGTCGGCGCCATGTTCTGGCCGACTTTCTGGATCACCCGTTTGATGTCGCGGGCATTGCGCAGGATGTGCTGCAGACGCGAGACCAATTCGGGATCGACGCTGGCCGAACGTTCCATGATGTTCACGGCGTCGTTCAGAATGTCGTCGACTGGCTGAGCCACGGCGGCGTGGATCGCTTCGACGCTCGCAGCGGCGACGGCGGCCTTCTCGGCGGCCAGCAGTTCCAGCGTGTTGAGCGCCATCGCCACGTTGCGAGCGAAAATCTCGAGGAATTGCTGATCGCTGTCGGTAAAGGCGTCGGTTTCGGGGCTTTCGACGTTGAGCGTGCCGATCACCTGTTCTTGCAACAGCAGCGGCACTGTGAGCGAACTGCGGCCCCCTTCACATCCTTCCAAATAGAGAGGATCGTCGATGGCGTTGCCGCAGATGTAGCTCTTGCCGGTGGAGGCGACGTACCCGGTGACGCCGTTCCCTTCTTCCGAAGCTTCGAGCTTGCGGGCCGCCGCTTCGGGCGCCATGCCGAAGGCCATCAGCGGGCGAAGATCGCCCGTCTCCTGGTCGAGCATGCGGATCTCGATGACGTCGAGATGGAGGACGTCCTTCATGCAGTGCAGGATGTTTTCCTTGAGCAGGGCGACGCGCTCGCTGTAGTCAAGATCGGAGACGTCGTCGGGCGCGAGGTCGCCGAGTTCGTTGCCGGCCTGGTGGATCGCCTCAAGTTTTTGGTGCTGCAGCATTTCGGCGGTGACGTCGTGTATTGTCACCACCAAATGAGTCGGCGCCTCGCCCGAATCGAGCAAAGGCGCCGCGTGGAGCCGGTAGTATTTGTTGTCGCTACAGCGGAGGACCGAAGCGCTCGACTTCCGCGTCGCGAGGGCGGTCTGGAAGGGACAGTAGTCGGGACCGAGGATTTCGGGTCCGCCGAGCACCTCGTAGAACTTCTTGCCGACGATCCCCTTCTGCTTGGTCCATTCGCTCAGGCGACCGTTGCCCCAGATGATCATGTTTTCGGCGTCGAGGAGGACGACGCCGTCGGGCATCCCTTGAAGAATGCGATCGTTTTGGAGAAGTCGGCCGACGTCGGTCGCCTCGGAAAAGTGGTCGGCGTCGACGAACACGCCGGCGTAGTCGCCGCGGCCCATCAGCGCGAGGGCGCGAAGCGAAGAATGGAGCGGCACCAGTTCGACGTCGTCCCCCAGGCGTTCCTGCAGATTCAGGAGCGCATCGTGGGCGCCGCCGAGATAGAGAATCTTGGTCCGCTCTGTCGCTGCGGCGTCCGTGGACGCCGAACTTTTCGACGCTGGGGGTTCAAACACCACGCTAATCCAAGGTAGGGGCGTCTCGTGGCTGCTGCGAACCTTGGCGAGGTGCGGGGGGTAGGAGGCTCGCCGTACGATTTTGGTCCACTAGAAGTATAGAGTCGGTCGCCGCCGGCAACAAGGTTGACGCAGGCGCTCCAAACGTACGACTGCACCGCGTGCAACGAGGAAAATGCTTCCAACGGCGGGAGCGGGAACCCGCGGGCCTGCACCTGGAGGGTGGAATCCCGTACAATTGCGGCCCCGCCTCTTTGCGCGTGCGCCAACGCTTGACGCACGTTCCCGCGTTTTGTTGAGACCCCGTTTATGGCCCGTAGTCGAATTGTCGTTCCCCCGTCGCACCTTCGTAACGTGGCGATCATCGCCCACGTCGACCATGGCAAAACCACGTTGGTCGACAAGATGGTCTACCAGTCGGGACTCTACCGGAATGAGGAACTCGACAAGCTGGCCGGCGGTCAGCATGGGCTGATCATGGACAGCAATGATCTGGAGCGGGAGCGCGGAATCACGATTCTCGCCAAGAATTGCGCGGTCGCCTACACGGCGGCCGACGGCGAAACCTACCGCATCAACCTGATCGACACCCCGGGTCACGCCGACTTCGGCGGCGAGGTGGAGCGGGTCCTCAACATGGCCAGCGGCACGCTGCTGCTGGTCGACGCCTACGAAGGCCCCATGCCGCAGACGCGGTTCGTGCTGCAGAAGTCGCTGGAGCGCGGCCTGAAGCCGATCGTGGTGGTGAACAAGGTCGACCGCGTTGACTCGCGGCCGCAGGAAGTGGTCGACGAGGTGTTCGATCTGCTGGTCGATCTCGACGCCCCCGACGACGTGCTCGACTTCCAGGTGATCTTCGCCTCGGCCCGCGAAGGGTGGGCGACGGCCGATCTCGCCAATCCGAGCAGCAACTTGATCCCGTTGTTCGAAGCGATCGTCGGCCACGTGCCGCCGCCCGACAAGGCCGACCGCGCGCGTGAGCCGCTACAGTTCCAGGTGACTTCGCTGGACTACTCCGAGTTCGTCGGCAGGATCGCGATTGGCCGCGTTCACGCCGGCGTCATCAGCAAGCGACAGCGAGTCGCGGTGATCGATCACCTCGGCGAGGTGACGCGCAAGAATGTCGTGCAGTTGTTGGCGTTCGAAGGCCTCGAGCGGGTCGAAGTCGACGAAGTTGCGGCGGGCGACCTGTGCGCCGTCGTCGGCATGGAACCGATCGAAATCGGCGACACGATCGCCGACGCCGAGCAACCCCACGCGCTGCCGCACACGCGGGTCGACGAGCCGACGCTCCACATGATGTTCCGCGTGAACGACGGCCCGTTCTGCGGTCGCGACGGCAAGTTTCTCACCAGCCGGCAATTGGGCGAGCGGCTGGAGAAGGAGTTGCGCTCGAACGTCGCGCTTCGCGTGGCGCCTGGTCCGACGCAGGAGCAGTTCCGCGTTTCCGGCCGCGGCATGATGCACCTCGGCATTCTCATCGAGAACATGCGGCGCGAAGGCTTTGAACTTTGCGTCGGCAAGCCGCAGGTGATCTACCGTGAGATCAACGGCGTGAAGTGCGAGCCGATCGAGCAACTCGTCGTCGATTGCCCGGACGATTGCCAAAACGCCGTGATGGCGCTCCTCGGCGACCGCCGGGCCGAAATGGTGAAGATGGGTCATCGCTCTTCGACGAGCGGCTTCATTCACATGGAGTTCCGGATCCCCGCCCGCTCGCTGATGGGGCTCCGCAGCCGGATGCTCAACGCCACCAAGGGTCAGGCGATCATGCATCACACGCTCCTGGGCTACGAGCCAATGAAGGGCGATCTCCCCAAACGGCAGCTCGGCGTGCTGATTTCCAACGAATCGGGCTCGGCGACGGCTTACTCGCTCGACGCCCTGTACGACCGCGGCATCTTTTTCGTCCGTCCCGGCGAGGATTGTTATCTCGGTCAGATCGTGGGCGAGAACTGCCGCGCCGGAGATTTGGTCGTCAATGTCGTCCGCGGCAAGCAGCTCACCAACGTCCGTGCGTCGGGCAAAGACGACAACGCCAAGGTTCGTCCGGTGCGCGAGATGTCGCTGGAGTCGTGCCTGGAATACATCGAAGACGACGAGCTCGTGGAAATCACGCCGAAGAACATTCGGATGCGCAAGGCGCTGCTCAACGAGAACGACCGCAAACGCGAGTCGCGTAAAGCGGCGGCCGCAGTCGAAGTCTAACGTTTCGGGTGCCACTGGTATCCTGCCAGTGCAGAAGCGGGTACTCGCTCGGCACTTCCACTGGCAGGATGCCAGTGGCGCCCGCAGATTGTTCCATACGGCCCCCGGTTTGAAGAACCGGGGGCTTTTTTTTGGCATCGCTTCAATCGCGCAATCGTTACAACCGTACGCGGCTGAACGGCGGCGATTCGCCCGGTTACGACGTATGCTTTAAATGCGGCCCCGGTGCGCGGCCGCGCTTATGCGCCTCTTGTGCGCCGTCACCATCCCAGGGCGAGACTCCGATGCAGCCACTCTTTTCAGTTCGTCGCGCGGCTTGCGCGTTTCCTCGTCGCGGCGGCGCCGTATTGGAAGTCTTTGGGTGCGCGGTCGCCCTCGTCGGCGGACTGATTCTGGGGTCAATGTATTTCGGGATCGACGTCAAAGAGGTGACGGTCAAAGCGCTGCAACATGCCGAGATCATGTCGCCTCCCGCGGAGCCGATCGTCGATCCGGCGGCAGTGAGCGTCGACGTCCACACGGCCGTCGGCGCCGCGCTGAACGAGGCAGAGCAGGGGCCGGTGCAACCTGCGGCCTCGCCGAAGCCGCCGGAACATTTAGCCGATGCTCTGGCATTGCCGGCGGAGCAACGCCACGAACTGACCCTGGCTTATTGGACCGCCCTCGACGAGTGCATGAAGAACGAACTCGCCGGGCGGACCGCCGCGAACACAAAGTCGTCGGACCTGCAGGTGTACGATTACCTGACGCTTCGCAATCAAGGTCCGTCCAAGTCGCCGAAGCCCAAGACGCCGACGCCGCTCAAGACGCGCCGTTCAAAGAACTGGGCCCTCTACGAATACCTGACGCTCCGCAATCAGGGTCACCAAGATGCGGCTGACGCGATCGAGGCGCTCGACGTCCGCGGCGTCGACGGGCACATCACGGCTTACGCCGAGAAGGCGCTCGCCTGGCACCGTGAAGGGGCGGAGTTGTTCAAGCGGGCCCTCGACCTGCTGACCGACGCCCCGTCGGCGCAGCTCAGCGGGCCGTTCGCCCAGGCTTGGCAAAGCAAGGCGACGCAGCACCAGATGGAAGAGCGGCTGCTGGCAGACAAGCATCAGGCGGTGCAGTCATACCTGGATCACGGGAATCATTCGGGAAGCGATGTGGCGAACTAGCGACGTTTCTTGTAGCCCCGGGCTCCGCCCGGGGGTCGGCTTGAAGTAGAGGCAACGTCAACTCGTTGGCAACGCGACCCCCTGGCGGAGCCGGGGGCTGCCAGTAGGGCAAGCTTGCGAGTGAATTGAATGCGGAGCGCTCCCGTCGTACGATGGCGGGCAGCGATTGATTGAGGCCAGCCGATAAGAAACTCGTCCCTCGGCCGAGCCGGGGGCTTTCATAGTGGAATGAGAAGAGCGATGAAGAGAACAATTGCGGCCCTGTTGGGCATCGTGGGGATGTCGGTTCGCGTCACGTTGGCCTACCAACCGGTGGCCTACCAGCCGATCGACGCCGGCTGCTGCAAACCCGTGACGGTCTGCTGCGAACCGGCGCCGGCGGTCGAGTGCTGCCTCCCGCCGAGCGAGCCAGCGTGCTGCGAACCGACGCCTAGCAAGGCGTCGGAAGCGAAGTCGGCCGAACCGACTCCGGCCGACGACGCGCCGGCAGAGGGCGCTGAAACGATGTCAGCGCCACTCGCGCCATCGGCCGAAGTGGAGAAACCAAGCGCGACGGAGCCGGCAACGAGCGCGCTGACTGAATCTTCCGTCGCGAAGCCCGTCTCTCCGCCGCCGCTGGCCGTACCGGCAATTGCGCCGACGCCCGCGCCAGAAACTTTCGCGCCTCAGGCCGCTGAAACTCCTGCAGCCACTGAGAGCAACAATCGATACGCCGATCCGATGGATGACCCATTGGCCGATCCGCTGCGTCGCGGCGCCATGCCGGCTGCAGAAGCGCCGGCTGCCGCAGAGCCTGTTGCGGAAGTCGAGGTGGAAGAAGAAGCGTTCACCGAATCGACGACCGAACCGCAGCCTGAACCAGCATCGCAGCCGACGGTTCCTCCGGCGAGTGAACCAACGGCCGAGCCGACGCCGGCGCCAACCGGAGTCGACGATTTGTTCGGCGAGCCGGCGGCTGCCGCGCCGACGGAAGATCCTGTCGACACGCCCGTGACTGAAGCTGCCGCCGAGCCCGCAGCCGAGACGCCTGCGGAACCAGAGACGACACCTGCCGAGGAACCCGCCGCTCCGGCGGAGCCTGAAGTGTCTAATTTGTTTGGCGATTCTATTGCACCAACGACTCCAGCCGCTGAATCCACGCCAGCAACGAGTGAAACGCCAGCGCCTGCGACGGAGACGCCGGCCGAAGCGCCGTCGACGCCTGCCGCCGAGCCTGCGAACTCCGACGAGGCGAAAGAGGAACCGAAAGAAGTAGAGGAACTCGATTTCGACGCCCTGTTCGGCCCGAGCAGTTCGACTGAAGTCCTCACCGAACCAGGCGGCTGGGCCAGCGACGCCGCTCGCCAGTGGAACAACGCCAAAGGAGACGATCTGGCGACCGCACGGGTGACGGCGATCAGCGACAGCGACGTGACTTTGCTGACCGACGCCGGCCAGACGCTGAACGTGAGCTTTGCTGAACTCAGCGACGGCGATCTCGCGTTCTTGCGGCGGCAGATCGACGCTCGGCAGTCCGACCTGGCTCAGCAGCAGCGAGCCGAGTCGCGGCTGGCGGAGCAATCGCGGTAGGGTGGCTTTCAGCCCCCGGCTCCGAAACATATTCAATTGCCAGCATTCTCAAAATACTTCACCGTTATCGCCTTAACCACAGAGCCCGCAGAGAGGACCGAGGAAGATTTGGGGCATTGCTCTTTCCCGTCTTCTCTGTGGCCTCTGTGTGCTCTGTGGTAAATGCGATGGATGATGGCTACGGAATAAGCTGCGGAGCCAGGGGCTGAAATGGACGTGACGGCTTGCTAGCGGCCGGAGATTCTTCGCAGATCGCCTCAACCGCCGTTCAGCGACTCGCCGATCTGTGAGATAGGCACTCCGTCTGCGCGCCTTGGCGGCCGGCGGATTGAACTCCTTTTCTGCTCACGACGATTCGCGGCGTTTTGGCGCTCGACGCATTCGCGTCTCGCCAGGGACAACAACGATGAATGCGCTCTTCGGCCTGGCGGCCGCCCCCAAAGCAGCCCAGGTGGCGACCAACGCCACGAACAACGCTCTCGGCGCCTTCACGCGGCCGTTCGGCCAATTCTTCCAATCGGCGGTGGAAGAGGGCGATTCCTCGGCGAGCGCCGCGTCAGCGTCGGCCGCTCACGAAGTGGCGTCGCTTGAGGCGCGAATCTCGCGGCAGCTCCAAGAACTGCTGACATCGCTCGGCGCGGAGGCGGACGAGGAAGCGGCCATTCGCTTCGACGAGATCACCGGCGAGATCAACGTCGACGGGCATCACAGCGGGCCGGCGATCGAAGCGGCCCTCCGCAACGATTCGCAACTGATGGCCGACCTGCAACGGTTGGCGAAGCTGCAGAGCGAGTTCGATCCATCGGTGTCGCCGACCGACTGGGAACTGCAAGCGCGCGTCGCCGAAAGCGGCGGCGCGCACCTCCGCTGGCGGTAGGCTGGGACAACGTCCCACCGACGTCACGATTCATCGCACTTCAGGTGGGACGTTGTCCCAGCCTACGGCGCCAGTGCTTTCGCCAATCGCTCGGCGCCTTGGCGGCCGCTATGGATGCTTTGCGGAATGCCGACGCCGCGATACGCGTTGCCGGCCAGCTCCAAGCCTGTGTGCGCGGCCACGCGCTGCTCGATTGCCTCGACGCGCGCCAGATGTCCCACATGGTATTGCGGCATCGCATCGCGCCACCGCATGACGTGCGTTTCTATTGGTTCGCCATTCGCCCCAATCAGCTCGGCCATTTGCTGCTTGGCCGTAGCGATCAATTCAGGATCGTCGCGATCGACCATGCCGGGTTGCAACACGCCGCCAGAGAAAACGCGGACGATCGCGCGTCCCGGCGGACCATGGCTCGGGAACTTGACCGTGAGAAAACTCGCCGCAACGATCGGCCGTCGTTCGATCGCGGGGACGACGACGCCGAAGCCGTCGAGGGGATGACCGATGTCCTGCCGGTGATAGACGAGCGTCACGACCGCGCTGCTAGCGTACTCGATGCGCGCCAACTCGCGCGATAGTTCGGCGTCGACGCCGTTGAGCAGCGGCGCCGCTTGCGGGGCGTGCGCGGCGATCAGC
>JBGSMO010000163.1:0-5902 GCA_041740115.1 Pirellulales bacterium | reverse complement strand
TACAACAGCGAATCGCCGCCGCCCGGGCCGACAATCCGCAGGCCGCGGTCGAGCTAGTCGACGCCCTCCTCGCCGCCTCGGTCGCTGTCGGCGCCAGCGACCTCCACTTACTGCCGACGGCCGACGGACTGCAGGCGACCTGGCGCATCGACGGCGTGCTGCAACCGGTCGGCAAGATTACCCCCGAACTGGCGGCCAATGTCGTCACTCGGCTCAAGGTGTTGGCCCGCCTCCTCACCTACCGGACCAACGTCCCGCAAGAGGGACGCATCACCGCCGATGGCTCGGCCGTCGAGGTTCGCATCAGCACCTTTCCGACGCTCTTCGGCGAAAAAGTCGTCGCCCGCAATCTCCCCCGCGGCGCCCAGCCGCTCGCGAACCTCGCCGAGCTCGGTCTCCCGGCGGAAGTCCAACAGTCGCTACGCAACGCCCTGTCGCAAACTTCCGGCGCACTGGTGGTCTCCGGCCCCGCCGGCAGCGGCAAGACGACCACGGCTTACGCCTGCTTGCGTGAAATCCTCCACGCGAGCGGGTCGCAGCGCAGCATTGCCTCGCTCGAAGATCCAGTCGAGGTCGTCCTCCCCGGCGTCGCCCAATCGCAAGTCGCCGACGCGGCCGGCTTCGATCTCCTCACCGGCCTCCGCTCGCTTGTGCGGCAAGATCCCGAAGTGATCTTCATCGGTGAGATCCGCGACCCCGAAGCCGCCGCCGTCGCCATTCAAGCCGCCCTTACCGGTCAACTTCTCGTCACGACGTTCCACGCCACCGACGCCGCCAGCGGCTTGAGTCGGCTCGGCGAGATGGGGATTCCGCCTTATGCCATCCGCAGCGCCATCCACGCCATCGTGGCGCAGCGTTTGGTCCGTCGACTCTGTGACTGCGCAATTCCTGACGAAGCAGCGCCAGCCGAACTAATTGCCTTGTTGCCATCCCTGGGAATCAAGCCGCATCGTCTTCGGCGACATCGCCCAGACGGCTGCGAAGCCTGCCGCGCCACTGGCTATGTCGGTCGCCTCGCGATCGCTGAGATCCTCGATTTGCGCTTGCCAGCCATCGGCGCAGCGATTCTCCAGCGCGCCGACGCCGCCGCGATCCGCCAAGCCGCCGCCAGCGCCGGCATGATCCCGCTCGCGCGCCGCGCCGCCGAACTCGTCGCCGCTGGCCAGACGAGCGTGTCAGAAGTCGTCCGCGTCTTCGGGTTTGACGTCTTCAATCAACCGCTACACTGAGTCGACTGCCGACAGCCGTCAAACGAGCGCCGTCCGAAGCATGAACGCCGACACCGCCAACCAATCGCGCGCGACGACATTGGACGACCTCGCGGCGCTCAACCGCGAGATGTCGGCCTTCGTCGCCGGCGGTTTGCCGTTGGAGGAGGGGCTCCGCCAGATCGCCCGCGACTACCGCGGCGGCGTCGGCCCACTGGCGGCGCGGCTCGCCCAGGAAACCTCCGCCGGCAAGTCGCTCGACGAAGCGATCGCCGCCCAGGGAAACGGTTTGCCGCCAGCCTATCGCGCCGTCGTGCTGGCCGGGTTGCGTTCGGGAAGGCTGGCAACGGCGCTCGAAGGCTTCGCCGAGTCCGCCTCACGGCTCGCCTCGCTCCGTCGCATCGCCGGGCAAGCCGCCGTCTATCCGCTGCTGGTGATGATCGTCGCCTGGGTCATGCTGCTCTGGCTGTTGCAGAAAATCAGCCTCAGCTACGAATGGCTAGAGCTGGGCGATCGCATTTGGTTCACCCGATTTGAGATGGCGCCGGAAACCGCGGGGCTGTTAATCCTCATCGTGCCGTCGGCGCTGATCGCCGGAGCGGTCATCTGGTGGACCCTGTCATCGAAGGGATCTCAACTTGGCAGACCGCGCCGCTGGTTGCGTTGGATTCCCGGAGCGAGCCGCGCCGAGCGTCTTGGCGCCGACGCCAGCTTTGCCGAAATGTTGCAGTTGCTACTGAGTTGCTCGGTCCCCTTCCCCGAAGCCCTCACGCTCGCCGCCGACGCGAGCGGTTCGCTTCCGCTCGCCAGTGCAGCGCGCGACTTGGCCACTCAATTGAACGCCGGCGGCACGCTCATTAGCGATCCCGACAAGTTGCGCCGGCTTCCCCCGCTCGTCCGAACGGCCATTCTGACCAGCACGACCGAATCGTCGCTCCTCCAATCGCTCCGCCGCGCGGCGGCCGTCTACCGCGACCGCGCGGAAGCCTGGCTCCTTGAAGTCGCCGTCTACCTCCCCGTTGCGGCGACCGTCCTGCTCGGCTTGCTTGTCGTTGGCGTCTATGCGGCGCTGATCCTGCAGCCGTACTTCCTGACGCTTCATGAAATCGCTCAATGGGATTGGAACTAACGCCCTGGCATGGCTGAAGATTCTGAACAATTCGTGACCGTCTATCTGGCCGACGACGAGCCGGCGTGGCTTGCTCCCGCGCCGCTGGCGGACGGCGATGCGCCACTCGCAGAAATCTTCTACGCGCTGGCGGAAGACGCTGAAGACCGTCGCCTGCGTCGCCTCAGCGCGAAGCTGGCGGAACGCTTGGCCGCCGGCGACGACCTCTCCGTCGCGGTCGCGGCAATCGGCGACGAGTTGCCTCCCCATTTTCGGCGAGCCCTCGTCAACGCCGCCCACCGCGGCCATCTGGCCGGTCTGCTGCAAGGCTTGGCCGCTCACGAAACGACCCGTAAGCGGCTGCGCCGCCAACTCCGCTCGCTGCTGGTTTACCCCTTGGTCATAGCCGCGTTCTTGCTAATAGTGACGTCCGGCCTGTCGCTGTTCGTCCTGCCGCAGTTCGAGGAACTGTATCGCGACTTTGATCTTGAACTTCCCGCGATGACGAAATTCATGCTGAACGCCGCCAAGGCGATTCCCTGGATCGCCCTCGGCGTCGTGGCGGCGACCGTCCTGTACTTCGTCGTTGAGCTCGTTTTTGGCGGCCACCGCATTCTCCACTGGCTCCGCACCGGCGCGCCCATTCTCGGCCGCGTCTGGCTCCTCAGCGGACAACATGAATTCGCGAGCTTGATGGGGGCGCTCACCAAGGAAGAGGTCAATCTCGAAGACGCCTTGCGAACGACCTCCGACTCGCTCCGCGATCGAAACGTCGCTCGGGCGACGGCGATCGTCCTGCGGAAATGCGCTGCCGGCAACTCGCTGTCGAAAAGTCTCGCCGAGTCAATTCATTTCGATCGGGCGCTGCCGTCGCTGGTCGCCTGGGGCGAAGCGAACGACGCCCTGCCGGCCGCCTTCCAGCAGGCGACCGCTTACTTTGAAAAGGAACTCGACCTCCATGCCTCGTTTCTTCGCAGCGTTCTTCCGTCGCTGATGTTTATCATCGTCATCGCCACGATTTTTATGTTTGCCGTCACCCTTTTCGTCCCCCTGATTGATTTGATCAACAACCTCAGCGGCTAGTTGAAGTGATGACGAGCGAAATATTCGCCGCCAGTTTGATGCTCGTTTCGCTGGGGATTGCCCTGCGGGGAATGCTGCGCCTGTTGTACGGGGCCCGCGGCCCCTCGCCTGACGACGGCCTGTACCTCTTCTTTCGTATTGCTAGCTGGGGATTGCTCATCATTCCCGGCATGTTGTTCATCGCCGGCGCGACGAGTTGGCTCTCATTACTATTGATCGTCGCCATCGGGGAATCGGCGATCGAGCTCTTCCTCGCCAGGCGCGACGCGCGACGACAATCGCTCTGGCAACTCCTGCTGATGTCGCTCTCCAGCGGACGCCCCCTGGTCGACTCGCTCCGGTTCCATCAGTCAAGGTTCACGGGCGGGTTCGGACGCCGTTTCCGCCAGCTGCTGGCCGATCTCGATCGCGGCGTCACGTGGCCTTACGCGGTGAGCGCCAACCGCCGTATTTTCCCCCGCGAGGCCCCTTCGTACGCCGCGATGCTGGCCACCTCGCCAAGCGTCGCTTCCGACGCCCAGGTCCTCGGGAGAACGCACGACGCGGCCTATATCGAAGTCCGCCAGCAGATCATTCAACGGCTCTCGTATCTCATCTTGGCGGCGCTGATGATGCTCGCCGTCTTGAGCTTCGTGATGATCAAGATCGTTCCCAGCTTCCAAGATATTTTCTGGGACTTCGATCTCGAACTCCCGGAAGTCACCCTCTACGTCATCTCCTTTGGCGAATTCTTCGGAACCTATCTGATGGGTCCCGTATTGCTGCTGTTCGTCTTGCTATTCCTGTCGGCGGCGGCCATCGCAATTCTCTATCTCTGCGGCGTCCCTGCGCTGCGGCCGCTGATCGACCGGCTGACCTTCGCCTATCACCAGGCGCAACTCCTGCGACTTTTCGCCGTCGGCTTCCGGCAAGGCCTGCCGGTCAGCGAAGCGTTCAAGCGATTGGAAGCCGGTCCGGGCGCCTACGCCTGCACGCTGGCTCGCCGACGATTGCAGGCCGCCCACGCCACGGCCCTCGGCGGGAAGGATTGGGTCGAGGCGCTCCGTTCCGCCCGACTCGTCAATCGAAACGACGCCGCGGCCCTGACGGCGGCGCAGCAAGTCGGCAATCTCCCCTGGGCGATGGAATTCCTCGCCGACCGCAAAATGCGACTGCTCGGCTTCCACTGGTCGGCAATTATCAGCATTCTGTTCGCGTTCGTCGTGTTGTTATTCGGCTGCATGGTACTCTTGTTTGCAGTCGGTATGTTCGTCCCTCTCGTCGACTTGATCAATAATCTGGCCGGATGATCCCTCGAGAAGACCAAACTGAAATTCGCCAACGCGCCGCCGCGCGGCCGGCGTTCACGTTTATCGAAGTCGCCGTCTCCGTGGCGATGGTCGCCGTGCTGCTGGTGCTCATCGGCCAGCTTCTCGTATTGCTCAAGCGCCATTCGCAGGCGGCGGAGCGCCACGCCGTCGCAATGCAAACCGTCGAAAACTCGCTGGAAGAGTTCACGTCGTTCCCCTGGAACGAGATCGACGTTGCGCATCTCACGGAGCTAAAGCTTCCCGAGTCGATCACGACACGCTGGCCACAGGCGAGGCTTTCCGGCGAGGTCTCGGCATCGACCGACCCGACGCCGGCGAAACGAATCGTGCTGAAACTGACGCTCCATCCCGAACTTAGCGCTCCGCCCGCCCGCTTGGCGACCTGGGTGTTTCAAACGCCCCGCGCCGCCACGGAGTAACCCCGTATGTCCGCATCTCCGCCCACTGCAAACGCCGGTCGCCGCCGGTCGCCCGCCGGCATGACGCTGATCGAAGTCTGCGCCGTCATGGCGGCCAACGCGGTTCTCGTCGCCGTGATTCTCTCCGCACTGTTCGCGCTAGGCCGAGCCGATCGGTCGTATGCGACGCGCGTCGACAAGCTTCGCGGCGTCGCCGAATTATCGACGCGACTCCGCGACGATCTGCATGCCGCGCAGGCGCTTGCCTGGGACGAAGCCGCTGGCCGCTTGCAACTTACGATGGCCGACGATCAGGCCGTCGTTTACTCGCGCGAGAGCGACCGCTGGGAACGCCGCTCAACGCCGACTGCTGACCAAGCCGAGGACGTTGAGCAGGGCGTAGGCGAACTCACCGCCGCTTACCGCATCCCTCGCCAACTTCAGGCAACGATCACGCCCGCCACAGCCGTCGCCGGTCAGCAGATACGAATCGTTTGGAGTGCCGAGCACGACGCCGAGCGCGATCGCCCTACTCTCCCGACACCGCCCGAGTTAAGCGTCACGCTCGGCCGCGATGAAAGGATCTTTCACGAATGACGCCGTTGCGAAAACAACCTTGCGCGCAAGCCGCATCTCACCGTCGCGGGATCGCCGCAATCATCGTCATCGCCGTGCTGGCGATGACGATGGCGTTCGCCGGCGTCTGGGCCCGCCGCATTGTCATGGAACGCCGCGACGCCCGCCGCGCCGAAGAACAACAGCAAGCCCGTTGGCTCGCCGAAGCCGGCGTCCGCC
>JBGSMO010000131.1:0-8952 GCA_041740115.1 Pirellulales bacterium | reverse complement strand
AGCTTCGCTTCGAGTTCTTTGTACTCGCGTCGCGCATCGGCCAGCTGGCCTTGCGCCTGGCTGATCCGCTTGGCGTGCTTCTTCTGCTCCGCCGGATCGGCAGGCGTCGGCGCCAGTTCGAGCTGCGAGACGCGGCTCTCTTGCTCGCCAATCTTCGTGGCGGCGGCAGGAATCGCCTCGTCGCGAATCGCATGATACTCGATCAGCGAGTTCACCAACCGGTAGAGCCGCGTCAGCTCCGGCACCGGCGCTCGGGCGAATGCCGCTTCGTCGCCAAAGTGCTTCCAACCATAGATGATCATCCCGAACTGGGTACCCCAGTCGCCGATGTGGTTGTCGCTGATCGTCCGATGGCCGACGAACTTCAGCACGCTGCAGAGGGCGTCGCCGATCACCGTTGAGCGAATGTGCCCCACATGCATCGGCTTGGCGACGTTCGGCGACGAGTAGTCGACGACATACGTCCGCGGCGTTGCGACCGGGGCGATGCCAATCCGATCGACGTCGGGCAGCGCCGCCTGCAGCTTCGCCACGACGAACGCATCTTTCAGGCGCAGGTTGATGAACCCGGGGCCGGCGATCTCCGGGGTTTCGCACAGGTCGGCGATGTTGAGCTTCTCGACGAGCGCCGTCGCCACTTCGCGCGGCGGCTTGCCGAGACGCTTGCCGAGCGGCATCGCACAGTTCGCTTGGTACTCGCCGAACTTCGCATCCTGGCTTGGCAGCACCATCGCCGCGAGTTCTGCCACGCCCTGCTCGGCGCCAGCGACTTCCACCAGCGCCGCCGCCACGCGTGCTCGCAGTTCAGCCAAAATGTTCATGCGACTAACTTTTGCTTTGAGATGAAATGATTCTCGCAAAGGCGCGAAGGCGCAAAGGAAACGCAAAGAAATGCAGCAGTTGAGAAAGTAACGACTGAGTGGCTCTCGATACGCTTGAATCAAATTCTTCTTTGCGTATTACTTAGCGCCTTTGCGGCTTTGCGAGAGACTTATTCCTTAGCCTCTTCAACAGGCGACGATTCTTCAGGCTTCCAAGGCAACGGCACGCGTTGCGCCTCGCTCCAGAAATCCTCCAAGGCGTAGAACTCCCGCGTTTCGGCGTCGAACAGGTGTATCACGACGTTGCCGTAGTCGAGCAGGATCCAGCGGCTCTCTTGGTACCCTTCGATTCCCATCCGCTTGTCTTTCAACTCGTCCTCAAGCACATGCTCGATCTCCTCGCTGATTGCGTGGAGTTGCCGGCGGCTGTTGCCGGTGGCGATGACGAAGTAATCGAAGACGGGCGTGATCGTCCGCATGTCGAGGATGACGATGTCCTCGGCGCGGTTGTCTTCCGCCGTGCGGGCGGCGGCGACCGCCAGTTGATAGCTGCGGTCGGCGGCGGATTTCGATGGATCGGATGACGTAGCGATAGCTCAACTCGTTGGCCGACGACGCGGCGCGTTAACATGAAACGGTGCGACTGCCGGCGCTCAGCTTTCTTAGCCGAGGCCCGCGAGTCGCGCGAAAGCCTGAAATTGTAACGTATTTCCGCATGCAAAGGGAGTGCCGAGAACAGCGGCGATGCCGCCCGCCTGCTCTATTTTCTTCCCAACCGATACAATGCGACGACAATTTGTACCGTCCCCGCGATCGCCCAGGAATCTCCGCATGTCCGACTGGATCGAACCGGGCCAAAAGGCCCCTGCTTTCACCCTGACAGCCGACGACGGCTCGAAGGTTCGCCTCGCCGACCTCGCCGGCAGCCCGGTCGTCCTCTACTTCTATCCGAAGGACGACACCCCTGGCTGCACTAAGGAGGCGTGCGCCTTCCGCGAACTGAAGAAGGACCTCCAGAAGTATGGCGCCAAGGTCTATGGCGTCAGCGCCGACGACGTCGCCAGTCATGTGAAGTTCCGCGACAAGTTCAAACTGAACTTCCCGCTGCTGGCCGACGTCGACCATGCGGTGGCCGAGAAGTACGGCGCGTGGCGCGAGAAGAACATGTACGGCAAAGTATCGATGGGAATCCAGCGCAGCACCTATCTCATTGACGCCGCCGGCAAGGTGGCGAGGGTTTGGAAGCGCGTACAGGTTGATGGACATGATCAGAAGGTGCTGGAGGCGCTCGAAGAACTTCAGAATGACGAATGACGAAATCCGAAAGACGAATGGGGGAAGCAATCGCGTCGCAGTCGTCAATCTGCGATAGCACTTCCCCATTCGTCATTCGTCATTCGTCATTCGGGCTTCATCCTTTGCCTCGCCGCTTCGGTCTCGCCTCGCAAAGATCCGCGCATGCCCCTCCCCAACGCCTTCCGCGCGCTCGCCCATCGCAACTACCGCCTGTTCCTCGTCGGGCAGGGGGTGTCGATGATCGGCACGTGGATGCAGGCGACTGGGCTGTCGTGGCTGGTCTACAAGATGACGAACGACTCGTTTCTCTTGGGGCTCGTTTCGTTCTGCGGGCAGATCCCGGCGTTCTTTCTCTCGCCGATCGCCGGCGTGCTGTCCGATCGGTTCGATCGCCGGCGGACGCTCTTCGTGACGCAGGCGATTTCGATGATCCAGGCCGTGTCGCTGGTGGCGCTCACCTGGACGGGTCACATCGAGATCTGGCAGATTATCGCGCTGAGCGCCGTCCTCGGCATGGTCAACGCGTTCGACATGCCGACGCGGCAAGCGTTCCTTTCCGACATGGCGCCAACGCGCATCGATTTGCCGAACGCGATTGCGCTCAACTCGTCGATGTTCAATCTCTCGCGGCTGATCGGCCCGGTGATCGGCGGCGTGCTGCTGGCCGAGTGGGGCGCCACGGCTTGCTTCCTGGCGAACGCCGTCTCCTATATTGCCGTGATCGTCGCCCTCGCCTCGATGAGCGATCTGCCAGTTCGCGTCGCCCCGCGCCTGGGCCGCGTCAGTCGGGGCCTCGTCGAAGGATTCGCCTACGCCTTCGGCTTCGCGCCGATTCGGGCGCTGCTGCTCATGATCGCGATGGTCAGCCTCCTCGGCATGCCGATCTCGACGCTCCTGCCGGTCTTCGCCAAGGACGTGCTCCATGGCGAAGCCCGTACTTATGGTTACTTGCTCGCCGCGTCGGGCGCCGGCGCTCTCACGGGAGCGCTCTATCTTGCGAACCGCCGCTCGGTCGTCGGTCTCGGCAAGCCGATCGCCGGAGCCGCGGTTACGTTCGGGTCCAGTATGATCGCCTTCTCCTATTCGCAAAGTGTGCTCCTTTCGTGCGGTATCTTGTTGATCGCCGGCTTCTCGATGCTGCTGACGCTCGCCGGCTGCAACACGCTACTGCAGACGATTGTCGACGACGACAAACGGGGCCGCATCATGAGCCTCTACGCGATGGCGTTCATGGGGACAGTGCCGGTCGGCAGCCTGCTCGCCGGTTCGCTGGCCGACGCCTTCGGCGCGCCGCTGGCGGCGCGGATCAACGGCGTCTTGTGCATCGCTGGCGCCACGGCGTTCATTATTCGATTGCCGGCGCTGCGAAGGCAGGTGTTGCCGATCTACCAGCGCGTGGGCCTAGTGCCGCCGATCACCGCGGCAGTGGAAGCGGTCGCCGAGCTCCAGGCGGCGCCGGAAGATGCGTAGGCGCGGGCATCAAGTCTGTCGCCTGTCGCACTTTGTCGCCTCAGCGATTTTTGGCGACAGAAGTCGTCAGTGTCGGCTTGGCGGGGGGTTGGATTTCTTTTTGACGGGATGACAGGATTGCGCGGATCGACAGGACGAAGGTACACGACGGACGCGCGAGGAGCCGCTGCTGCATCTTGTCGATGCGCGCGACGTGCAGCCGCTACCCGGCAAGCAGACGCGGGAGGCCGTGCCCGTTGTGCAACGGATGACTTTGAAGGCTGCAATTGCCAAGGTTCCATTTACGGTTTTACTTCCCAAGGTGGGGCCCGAATTTGGAGAAGGCGACGTTCACTATGAACCGTCGCGGGGGAAAAAGTCTGAATGCCTTGCAGTGTTCTATAACGGCGGAGGCGCGAACAGTCTGTGGTTCCACCTTAGCTCGACACTCGATCCCGAAATGCGAGAGCGGCTGGAGTGGGAAGAAATCGAGTTTTCAGGGCGACGATTCCAACTGTCGGACCCCGAGGTTGATGGGGCTCTGAGTATTCTCGTCTTCGAGCAAGAGGGCACCTGGATTGAGATTGTTTCGGATTTGGGACGCGATGAGTTGCTCAACGTGGCAGCCTCATTCGAGGCGGTCGCTAAGTAGCACGCCGGGCGCCGACGGAAGAAAGCTGCTCAAAGCGCCGTTCATGAACCGGGTTGTTTGGCAGTTGGGCCGTCCCTGCTCTATGATCAAGCAATCCCGCGGCCCGACTTTAGAGTGCGATCGCAGGTTGTCGTCAACGACGATCTCTCGGACGGCTGAGCTTCAGTCCGTTCGCAGAGAGCGCTGCGACGACTTGCAGCGACGTCTCGATCTCTCCTCTTCTCACTCTCGAAGGACGAACGATGAAAGCCTTCACGGCGGGCGCGCTAGTCGCTGCCCTGACGTTCTGCTTCGCTGGCGCCGCTCACGCGGTCGACAGCCTTGATCGGTCTGAACTGCCGATCCATGAGCCGCAGCCGGAGACGATCACGATTCTTGATGCGCGCGACGCGAAGGCGCCGTCGCGGTTCGAGGTGAAGGCGCCGGTGAATGCGCCCAACGTCGTCATTGTGCTGATCGACGACTTCGGCTTCGGGCATAGCAGCGCGTTTGGCGGGCCGATCAAGATGCCAACGCTCGAACGGCTGGCGAACAACGGCTTGAAATACAATCGCTTCCACACGACCGCGCTCTGCAGCCCCACCCGCGTTGCGCTGCTGACGGGGCATAACCACCATGCGAACAACGCCGGCGCGATCATGGAATTGGCGACCGCGTTCCCCGGCAACACGGGCGTCCGTCCTCGGGAGATCACGACGCTCGCCGAGATTCTGCGCCAGAACGGCTACAGCACGGCTGCGTTTGGTAAGTACCACGAGACGCCCCCTTGGGAGGTCTCGGTCTCGGGTCCGTACGATCGCTGGCCGACTGGTTCGGGCTTCGACAAGTTCTACGGATTCATCGGGGGCGAAACGAACCATTGGGCGCCCGCCATCTTCGACGGCGTCACGCGGGTCGAGGCTCCGCAGACGCCGGGCTACCACTTTACGACCGACATGACCGACAAGGCGATCAATTGGGTGAGCGCGCAGAAGTCGCTCACGCCGGACAAACCATTCTATCTGTATTTCGCCACCGGCGCGACGCACGCGCCGCATCACGCGCCCGAGGAGTGGATCGCGAAGTACAAGGGCCAGTTCGCCGGCGGCTGGGACAAACTCCGCGAGGAAACGTTTGCCCGCCAGAAACAGCTCGGCGTGATTCCGGCCGACGCCAAGCTGACGCCGCGGCCAGCGGAGATTCCGGCGTGGGACGACATGACGCCGCAACAGAAGCAGCTGTTCGAGCGGCAAATGGAGACATTCGCCGGATTCGCCGCCCATACCGACGCGGAGGTCGGTCGACTGGTCGAGCAACTCGACAAGATCGGCCAGTTAGACAACACGCTCTTCTTTTACATCGTCGGCGACAACGGTTCGAGCGCGGAAGGGGGCCCCGAGGGGACCTACAACGAAATGATGGCGCTCAACGGCATCGTCGGGAAAGCCGAGCAGATGATGGATCACATCGACGAATGGGGCGGTCCGAACACTTTTCCGCACTTTGCCATCGGTTGGGCGTGGGCCGGCAATGCGCCGTTCCAATGGACTAAGCAGGTCGCCTCTCACTTCGGCGGCACGCGCAACGGCATGGTGCTGCATTGGCCGCAGGGGATCAAAGCGAAGGGCGAAACGCGCAGCCAGTTTCACCATGTGATCGACGTCGCGCCGACCGCGTTGGAAGCGGCGAAGATTCCGCAGCCGAAGATGGTCGACGGCGTGACGCAGCGGCCGATGGACGGCGTGTCGATGCTTTACACGGTCGATGACGGCGCGGCTGCCGACCGCCGCACCACGCAATACTTCGAGATGTTCGGCAATCGCGGCATCTACCACGAGGGTTGGGTCGCCTGCACGCGGCATTCGATTCCTTGGCTCATGGTTCAGAATCCACCGCTAAAGGACGACGTGTGGGAGTTGTACCACGTCGACGAAGATTTCAGCGAAGCCGATAATCTCGCCGCGCAGCATCCCGAGAAGCTGGCGGAATTGCAGGCGATCTTTCTCAAGGAGGCGGAGCGCAACCATGTGTTGCCGATTGATGATCGCCGTGCAGAGCGGTTCAATCCCGTCATCGCCGGACGGCCTGACTTGCTCGGCGATCGTAAGTCGCTGACTGTGTACCCCGGCATGACGGGGATGATGGAGAATGCTTTCATCAACGTAAAGGGCGTTCGTCACGCCATCACCGCCGAGGTGGAACTGCCGGACGACGCGACCGACGGCGTCATCCTCGCGCAGGCGGGGTACTTTGGAGGCTGGACGCTCTACCTGAAGGAGGGGAAGCCGCATCACGAGTACAATTGGTTCGCAATCGAGCGGACGAACATCGGCGGCGAGGAGGCGCTATCGCCGGGCAAACATACGATCAGCTACGAGTTCATTCCCGAAGCGGCGAATCCTGGAACGGGCGGCAGGTCGATTCTCAGCGTCGACGGCGAGCAGGTGGCCGAGGCGAAGATTCCTAAGACGCAGCCGTTCATCTTCTCGGGGGACGAGGGAACCGACGTCGGACTTGATTCGGAGACGAACGTGTCGCCCGATTACCCGCAGCACGACAATGCGTTCACGGGGAAGATATTGAAAGTGACGGTGGAGCAGAAGTGAAGCGATGTTGCAGCGGGCGGCATGCCGTCGCGGAGCGTCGGCATGCGGTGGTTGTCGGTGGTCTTCAATTTAGGTTCGGCATGCTTACGCTCGCGCGAAAGCATGCCACCCGTAAGGGATCGCGTCACGATCGGGCGAGGTCGAAGCGGTCGAGGTTCATTACTTTGTTCCAGGCGGCGACGAAATCTTGGACGAACTTCTGCTTGCCGTCGGAGCTGCCGTAGACTTCGGCGAGGGCGCGCAGTTGGGAGTTGGAGCCGAAGACGAGATCGACGCGCGTGCCGGTCCATTTCACGGCGCCTGTCTGGCGATCGCGGCCTTCGAACGTGTCGGCGGCTGGCGAGGCCGGCTGCCACGCGAGGCCCATGTCGAGGAGGTTCGTGAAGTAGTCGTTCGTGAGGGCGTCGGTGCGCTGGGCGAAGACGCCGTGCTTCGATTGGCCGGCGTTCGCGCCGAGGACGCGTAGGCCACCAATGAGGACGGTCATTTCGGGGGCGGTGAGCGTGAGCAGCTGCGCCTTGTCGATGAGCAGGGCTTCGGCGGGGACTGTGTACTGGCCCTTGAGGTAATTGCGGAAGCCGTCGGCGATCGGTTCGAGGGCTTCGAACGACTCGACGTCGGTCTGCTCCTGCGAGGCGTCCATGCGGCCGGGGGTGAAGGGGACCTTTACGGCGTGACCGGCGTTCTTCGCCGCTTGCTCGACGGCGGCGCAGCCGGCGAGCACGATGAGGTCGGCAAGCGAGATCTGCTTGCCGCCGGATTTTTGCGTAGCGTTGAATTCGCTCTGAATGCTTTCGAGCGTCTTCAAGACTTTCGCGAGTTGCGCGGGTTGATTGACTTCCCAATCCTTTTGCGGGGCGAGGCGAATGCGGGCGCCGTTGGCGCCGCCGCGTTTGTCGGAACCGCGGAACGTTGAGGCGGAGGCCCAGGCGGTGGAGACGAGTTCGGCGATCGACAGCTCTGCGGCGAGGATTTTACTTTTCAGCGCGGTCACGTCGCTGGCATCGACCAGCGGGTGATTCGCCGCGGGAATCGGGTCCTGCCAGATGAGTTCTTCGGCGGGGACTTCGGGGCCGAGGTAGCGCGCACGGGGGCCCATGTCGCGGTGGGTCAGTTTAAACCAGGCGCGTGAGAAGGCGGCGGCGAGTTCCTGCGGGTTCTCCAGGAAGCGGCGCGAGATCTTTTCGTAGATCGGATCGAAGCGGAGCGCGAGGTCGGTCGTGAGCATCGTCGGCCGGCGCTTCTTCGTGGGATCGTGCGCGTCGGGGATGATCTCGTCGGCGCCTTTGGCGACCCATTGGTGGGCGCCGGCGGGGCTCTTGGTGAGTTCCCATTCGAAGCCGAAGAGGTTCTCGAAGAAGTTGTTGCTCCACTTGGTCGGCGTCTTCGTCCAGGTGACTTCGAGGCCGCTGGTGATGGCGTCGCCGCCGACGCCGGTGCGGAAGCTGCTCTTCCAGCCGAGGCCCTGGAGGTCGAGGCCGGCGTCTTCGGGATCGGGGCCGACATCGGAGGCCGGGCCGGCGCCGTGGGTCTTGCCGAAGCTGTGGCCGCCAGCGATGAGGGCGACCGTTTCCTCGTCGTTCATCGCCATCCGCTTGAAGGTTTCGCGGATGTCGTAGGCCGCTTTGAGCGGATCGGGATTGCCGTCGGGGCCTTCGGGGTTGACGTAGATGAGGCCCATCTGGACGGCGGCGAGCGGGTTTTCGAGCTTGCGGGTGTGGATGTCGCCGTCGGCGTCGTCTTCCGAGACGAGGACGGCGCCGTTGGGTCCCTTGTCGACGCCTTCGGAGCCGTGAGCGTAGCGAACGTCGCCGCCGAGCCAGGTCTTCTCAGAGCCCCAATAGACGTCTTGGTCTGGTTCCCAGACGTCTTCGCGGCCGCCGCCAAAGCCGAACGTCTTGAAGCCCATCGTTTCGAGGGCGACGTTGCCGGTGAGGATGAGCAGGTCGGCCCAGGAGAGCTTGCGGCCGTATTTTTGCTTGATCGGCCAGAGGAGGCGGCGGGCTTTGTCGAGGCTGACGTTGTCGGGCCAGCTGTTGAGGGGGGCGAACCGCTGCTGGCCGCGGCCGCCGCCGCCGCGACCATCGCCGGTGCGGTAGGTTCCCGCGCTGTGCCACGCCATGCGGATGAAGAGGGGACCGTAGTGGCC
>JBGSMO010000122.1:0-8371 GCA_041740115.1 Pirellulales bacterium | reverse complement strand
GACGACGGTGCCGGTGCGGGGCCGCATCACCCTCGGCGGGGGCGATTGGCCCGCGCAGGGGCTGGTCGTGTTCGCGTCCGTCCAACCCGCCGAAGGTTTTCCCGCGCGTTCTGGACAAGCGTTCTTTGCCGCCGACGGCTCGTTCGTCGCCGGCACTTTCACGTCCGACGACGGCTTGATCCCCGGGACCTACATGGTCAACCTGCGGTGCTTTGAAAGTTCCGCCAGCAAGATTACCGAGGGCGTCAACCACGTCCCTCCCAAGTACCAGCGCGGCGAAGACAGCGGCTGGCAGGTCGAAGTCCCCGCCAACGACGCAGAGCCGGTAATCGTCGAGCTGGACGTGCCGCGGACGTGAGGAGCCCGGGCGTGCGGGGGGATCATGACTTAGTCGCGATTCTTCAAAGGGATCCACGGCGCCAAAGCTTACCATTTCATTTGCTGAGCCGACGGCCGACTTCGATTCAGACGGCGATGTGGACGAATTCGACCTTGCATTGTGGCGGGCCCGCTTCGGAAATCCAGGCGATGGCTCCCTCCCGCAACGCGACGCGGACGGAAATAACGACGCCGATGGCGCCGACTTTCTTACTTGGCAGCGCCAATTTGGCAGCGGCCCGCCGGCTATTCCAGGCGACTGCCTCTGCCTGAGCCTGCCGGGGCAATACTTCTCCTGATAGGATTCGGCCCCGCAGTTCTCAAATACCGCAAGGCGATGTGCCGGAAGCCGTTCATCTTGCTGAAAACTCAGCTGTTTCTTGGCATTCCCGAAAAACGACCGCATGTTGAAACAGGCTCAATCTGTTGAGTTCGCCCCGACACCGCAACCTACGTCGAGGTCTCTCCCCTCAATACGCCGTGGTCTTGCGATTGCGCGCTGAGCTCAGTTCGACAACAGCAAGTTAGATTACTATGCAAGCTACACCAGGTGTGTGACCCGACAGGCGTTCAGCGGTTACGGTCGGAAGCGGTGATGCTCCTTGCAATTCGCCACAGAGGGGCGAAGGCAGCTTGCTGTCGCCATTGCCTACGTGCGCTACTCCCCCGTAGGTTGACCGAATTCCAGTCCTTCGACATCCTTCGCTTTGCACCACTTGGGTGACCTCGAATTCCAGACGCGGCTTTCTGGCTTGACCAGTCCCTCCCGGCCGCGGGCCACTAGTTCGTCGAACCTCAGTGGGCCAACCTTGTTTTGATCGGAGATGTAGTACCAGTTAATTGGGCGCGGCTCGGGTGTTGCCGTGTCTGTCGTCGTTTCGTGCTTGCTCTCCAGGGCTTGTTTTACCTCCGGCGGGAGACTCGCCATGATGATCGACGATGCCGACGCATCGTCAAATAGCCCCTTCACACGATACGCAGCAACCCACATCCCGTCGGCTCCTGTCTTCACAAAATCGTCGGGCATGAGTTGATGGCTGCGTGCCATCTCGAGGAGCTGCTTCGACGTGAATGGACCCAACTCGGTCCCCATCAACCGGCAATACCATTGGGTCGCCATGGGACCTCCCTTACGATGAGCGAAAACGAAAAGGATTCGCCGATAAAGGCTATTCGCGCGCCGGCGGAGCCGTTAGCCGCGGCTAATGGAAGCGGTGGTTTTTTGCGTACAATTCAGGAGTCCGCGGCCGTGCCGCGATCGCCTTTAAGCTCGACGGAATAGATGCTGTCGCAGGGGACGTGCATTTTCTGAAACCAGTCGGCGAGCGTTTTTTTTGTCGAGGGCCTTCATCACGTAGACGATCTTGCCCTCGGAGAGATCGCGGAAGCTGCGGTATAGTTTGACGAGGGTCGTTCTTGGCCGCCTCAGCGTGCTGGTTGACTTGGTCGCGCTTCATCGCACCGGGGGCAACGTATAGCTGCTCATGTACTTCGGCATCGCATCGCTCCTTCCGAAAGACGTGGGAAGTCCGGGCCGGACGGTTCGATATGGAACGGTCCGCCACGCTTCAGGCTAGCGATATCCGCGCAGGGGGGCAAATAACTCCTCCCGCAGGCGACCTTCGTCACATGCCGTCAGGATTTGCGAACCATGTGTTCGATCGGCTCAGCCTACCGTAAGTCGGCGCGTGCGGTCCCGGAATCGCATCCGTTTCCTGACGCCGCTGCGGCGCTCCGAGAACTCATCTCCGCGCTCGGTCTGACACTCGGCAGTCGCTCTGGCGGTCTAAGTGAGTCCGCAAACGAACGATTTCTCAGACCGGGCTATTTGCGAAGCTGATACAATTATGCGTTCCGCATTTACGCTAGGAATTACGGAGCCACCAATGTTGGAACGGCGCATACGACCCGCTCTTTCGGTATGACTAACGCAACGAGGTTTCCCGCTATGACGCTACTTCGCTTCTCACTAGTTGTCTTGGCGTTGTCGACCGCCCTCATCCAACCAACCAGGGCCGATGCGCCGCGTCCCAACATACTATTCATCTTCTCTGACGACCATGCAGAGCATGCAATTTCGGCGTACGGCTCCAAGGTGAACAAGACGCCGAATATAGATCGACTGGCCGCTGATGGCGTTAGATTCACAAACTCTTTCGTCACCAATTCCATCTGCACGCCCAGCCGCGCGACGCTGTTGACCGGCCAGTACTCGCACCTTAACGCCGTGCCCGTCTTCAATTCCTTCGACGGCTCGCGCGACCACGTCGCTAAACGACTGCAGGCCGGCGGCTACCATTCCGGCATCGTCGGCAAATGGCACCTCGGCTCCGATCCCACGGGATTCGACCGCTGGATCGTTCTTCCCGGCCAGGGAGCGTACTGGAACCCCGTGTTTCTTGTCCCCGGCCACAAGCTGACCATCGAGGGACATTGCACCGATATCACCGGTGACCTCGGCGTCGAATTCCTTGAGACGCGACCCAAGAACAAGCCCTTCTTTTTAATGCTGCATCAAAAGGCGCCGCATCGCGGTTGGGAGCCCGACGAGCGAAATAAGGCGCTCTTTAAAGACCGGGTCATTCCGGAGCCGGACACGCTGTGGGACGACTATGACACTCGTCCCGCCGCGTTGCCGCAGAACGAGCAGACGGTCGCCCGCGACCTCACGCGCCGCGACCTAAAGCTCGAGCCGCCGACCGATCTCCAGGGCACCGAGCGAAACCGGTGGCTCAACGAAAAGCCGACGGAAGTCACGGTGGACGGCAAGACCTTGGCCGGCGAGCAGCTCGTCCGCTGGAAATACCAGCGCTACATGCGAGACTACCTCGCATGCGTCCAAGGAGTGGACGACAACGTCGGCAAGATTCTCGACTATCTCGACAAGACCGGCCTGGCCAAGGACACGATCGTCATCTACAGCGCCGACAACGGCTGGTATTTGGGCGATCTGGGCCTCTACGATAAGCGTTTCATGTATGAGCCAGGCCTGCGAGTGCCGCTGATCGCTCGCGGCCCAAGCATTAAAGCCGGCGCCGCTCTCGGGCACTTCGTCGCCAACATCGATCTTGCCCCGACGTTCCTCGACCTCGCAGGCCTACCGATCCCCGAATCGATGCAGGGTCGCAGCCTCGCGCCTCTTCTGCGGGGAGAGACGCCGGCAGACTGGCGGACGAGCGTGTACTACCGATACTATCACGATCCCGGACACCACAACACACGTGCCCATTTGGGCGTCCGTACGGCCACGCACAAGCTCATCTACTACTGGACAAAGGACGCCTACGAGTTATTCGACCTGATTCGCGATCCCGCCGAGCAACACAACCTGTTGTACGACGAGGCCGAAGCCAACAAACCCGATGTCGCTGCGAAGTTTGCCGAACTCAAGGGCGAGATCGCTCGCTTGCAAGAGGAGTACAAGGACGATGGCAAGTATGCCGAGCCTGCGACTTGGCCGCGGGGCGGTTCCGACGGACCTTTTGGGGGCAAACGACCGCTGGGCGTAAAGACGGTCGCCGAAGCTATCGCCGCAGCCAGCGCTCCATGAAGCCTGATAAAGCGGCGGCGCCGTGACCGAAACCATAACGGTGGCCGTACTCGAGCCGGCGACTCTGGTATTAGGGAGTACTCGCAATGTTTTTTTGCCGACCCGCTGCAATGTCAAAAACTCATATGTCAGTGACATGTGCCGGAATGCGACCGTTTCGACACGGCCGCCCGGTGACGACCCGGTCGGCTCCGGCGATCACGCCTGACGCCCTCGCTAGGCATTTCAAAACTCGTCGATGCCCGTAGCTTCTTGACATGGCTACGACGTGCCGAGAACCCGTCTCCATGGCAGGCCTGACACTCGGCGGCCATTCTGGCGGTCTAAGTGAGTCCGCAAACGAAGGTTATTGGAACTATTCCTGTCGATACGGGTTTCGTGCCCAATGACGGTTCGACGAATGGTGCGTAGTTCTCACATAAGTTGTTGCGATGAATTGATATAGATGAAAAAGGCCTCTCTTGCGTAGATGGAGTTGTCACACACCCATGCCAGGCAAGGAGGCCTCACGATGTCGTTTTCTATCCACTGCCGATTTCGCGAACAAGTGCGTTTTCTGCGGCGGCAGTTTCTGCAGGACGGCGACCTGCGCTTCACCGACGTACTGTCTGAGCGTGCTGTAACGCAAGCACTGAAAGCGTTGGATGTCGTCTGACTCGACCGGATCTATTCGCCGCTGGTGACGCTGTGGGTGTTCCTCGGGCAGGTGCTGAGCCAAGATCATTCCTGTCGTGCGGCCGTCGCACGCTTGATCGCTCATCGCGTCTCACGAGGACAATGTCCCTGCTCGGCGGAAACCGGCGCTTACTGCCAAGCCAGAAAGCGACTGCCCGAAGAGTTTTATGCCGAGGTAGCACGTAAATCGGGGCAATCATTGGACAACAGCGCCAAGAAAGAGTGGCTTTGGAAAGGTCGCCGCGTCTTGGCCTACGATGGTTCGACCGTGTCGATGCCCGATACTCCGGAGAACCAAGAGGCTTATCCGCAACCTCCTCAACAGAGACTCGGCGTCGGGTTCCCGCTGGCCCGGATCGCAGCGTTCTTCTCTCTCTCGTGCGGAGCAGTGCTCGATCTAGATGTCTGCAGTTATTCTGGCAAGGGGCATAGCGAACTGGGAATGCTCCGCAAGCTGTGGGGCATCTTGATTCCCGGAGACGTCCTCCTCGCCGACCGGTACATGTGTGCCTGGCACGAAATCTTCCTGCTCAAGCAGCGTGGCATCGATACAGTCACTCGTATCCATCATTGCCGCAGGGTGGACTTCAGGAGTGGTAAGCGATTGGGGAAGGACGATCACATTGTCGAGTGGCGCCGTCCCGGTCGCATCCGCTCGATCGACTGGCAAGCCCTCAAATCGCTTCCCGAGCGACGCACGATCCGTGAAACGCGCGTGCGAATTCAGCAGCCCGGCTTCCGCTGCCGAAGCATGATCGTTGTATCAACGTTATTGGACGCCGAGGAGGTGACGGCCAGCGACTTGGCGGAACTTTATCGTGCACGCTGGAACGCGGAACTCGATCTGCGGTCGCTCAAACAAACGATGCAGATGGACATCTTGCGTTGTAAGACGCCGGAGCTGGTGCGGAAGGAGATCTGGACGCACATTCTGGCATACAACCTCATCCGCACGATCATTGCTCAGGCCGCAGTCAATCACGGCGTCGAGCCAAGAACAATCAGCTTCAAAGGCGCGATCCAGACGCCGGAAGCGTTTCAGCCGCTCTTCGCCGTTCACGGCGACCGTGATCAAGTGCATCGGCGAAAGCTGTACCAGCAGTTCTTCGACGCTGTCGCAACACATCGCGTCGCCGACCGGCCTGATCGCTTTGAACCGCGCTTACGCAAACGGAGCCGAAGAAATACGATTCGATGTTAGAGCCAAGGAACGCAATCAAACGCAAGACGCTGAAACGAGTTAGATAGAACTACGCACCATTCGTCGGTTCGACCTTGACGAGCAAGCGAGATCGCATTCGGTCAGTGCAACTAAAGCTACGACGTTGACAGTCAATCCAGGAATCGCCCAACCGTTACGCGCTGGCCTGACGACGGTCGCGCTGATAAACTGATCGGATCGATCTGCTCTTATATGTGCGAGAGGCCGTGGCGATGCCGCGGCCCCTCTCTTACCACGTTATGACCGACCAGCGTCTTCTTGCGCTCGCTCCATCTATGAAATGTTTTCGTCGGTTTCGAGTTGACTGCTTCGTGATTGGTTTCTGCCTATCGCTAGTGAATTCAGCGCCGGTTTCATTCGCTCACGAAGGCCCTCACCCTGAGCGCCGGACGAAGCCCTGGACGGCCAAGGAGCAACATCAGCCAACGCCACTTCCCGATCGTGTCGTGCTCTCTTGGAGCGGCGATCCGACCAGATCGATCAATGCCACTTGGCGGACAGATAAAAGCGTCGATGCAACTGTTGGCGAGATTGCTCCGGCTGCGACGCTGCTCGGTAGCATGAAAGAGGGCGACGTACCGCATGCCAAGCGGATCGCAGGTTCGAAGCAACTGTTCGAATCCGATCTTGGCACGAGCTGCGTTCATTCGCTGCTCTTTGAATCGCTGGAGCCGGACACGATGTACGCCTATCGCGTCGGCGACGGCGACAAGCATTGGAGCGAATGGTTTCAGTTTCGCACTGCCGCCTCTACCGCCAAACCGTTTACGTTTGTCTATTTCGGCGACGCGCAGGTTGCAATCCGCTCCCTCTGGTCGCGCGTGATCCGCGAGGCGAACCAGTACGCGCCACGGGCCGCTTTCATGCTTCACGCCGGAGATCTGATCAACTCCGACGATAGCGACGCCGAATGGGGCGAGTGGTTTGGCGCGGGCGGCTGGCTCAACGGTACAATTCCCGTCGTCGCCACGCCTGGCAATCACGAGTACAACGACGAGTACGGACTCTCGCGGCACTGGCAGCCGCAATTCGCATTTCCGATGAATGGCCCTTCCGGCCTGGAAGAATCCGTCTATTGGTTCGACTATCAGGGCGCTCGCATCATCTCGCTCAATTCGAACGAGCGGATTGACGAGCAGCGGCCATGGCTCGAGGGAGTGCTCGCCGACCCCAAACGTCCCAAGTGGACGATCGTCACATTCCATCACCCCGTCTACTCCGCCGCCAAGGAACGCGACAATCCAGAGATACGCAATGCCTGGCGGCCGGTCCTCGAACGAGGGGGCGTCGATTTGGTACTGCAAGGGCATGACCACGCGTATGCCCGCTCCGGTCTCGGTGGACCAGAAAACGCCAAGCCTACGAGAAGTGGCCACGACACCGCCAATGTGCCTGACGGAGTTCGGGCCAAGAGCAGCAACACGGTGTACGTCGTCAGCGTGAGCGGTTCGAAGATGTATGAGCTGCAGGAATCGTGGAACGTGAGTCGCGAGGCCTCGGGAGTGCAGTTGTTTCAAGTAATCCACGTTTCTCCTGAGCGAATCCATTACGAAGCCCGTCAGGCCGCTGGCGAACTCTACGACGCGTTCATGATCGAAAAAGACACGACCGGCAAATCGACGCTGACCGAGCAAGTTCCCAAAACACCTGAAATCCGCCGCTAACGGGCAAAATGGCGGTCGGCGTACCCTCAACTGTTTTGCGGCGTCTCATGGAAACGCTGCTTTACTGAATCCTAGCCACAACACATGAGGGCGTGTCATTTCGCTTCACTGTAGGAATAAAATGACGGTTCGTCATTGGTCATGATTGGAATTCGAGAGGACTGCGAAATTGCTGCCAATCGACTGGCAATTGCCCAAGTCGCGAAGGCGGAAATCGCTCCGCTGTGTTCTCCCGCCAGAGCCAAGTTCGATTGGCTGCTTCGAATAGTTGACCTTGAAATGGTGACAAACGGTCGGCGGCCCAGTGCTGCATGAATTAGCTGCGACATCGACAAGAGCTTACGTGGCGGACTATTCCTTAGGCCAGTCTGGCAATTCAAACTTCTTCACAACGTTGGCTGTGTGTTCATCGTAGTGCCGCTCCATTTGCAGTAACAAAGCTCTTAGTGAGGGCCAATTGGTTGCCGGAGGTTTCGCATCCAGTGCAGTGCCCTCCAGAAGGTGGGAGTAACGTCGACAAAAATCATCAACCCTTTGCATGGCGCGTGCTTCGTCCTTGCCGCTCCACTCCGGATGACGCGCTTTGTAATCTGGTGGCATTTGTGCTGGATTCCAATCGAAGACCGGAATCTTGGGATCTAGAGCATGGTAGATCTGCGAGAAAAACAGTAGCTGTCGGCCTGTCATGTGCTCGGCGTTCCAACGCGGAGTGTGGGTTCCATTAGATGGTTTGAAATTCAATTGGGCTGTCGACAGCTTTCGAAATACATCTTGGGAACGGCGATTGGCCGCTTCCATCCGATCGAAGAGCTCACGGAGATGGACTGGAACTGCGGGTGGCTTTTCGAGCAGCACAGCAGGATCGATGAGCTTGTGGCTCGA
>JBGSMO010000094.1:0-2208 GCA_041740115.1 Pirellulales bacterium | reverse complement strand
CGGAGATCGTGGCGGCGACCGCGGCAACCGCGGACGCGGCGGCGATCGAGGCGGAGACCGGGGCGGCAATCGCGGCGGCCGCGACTAGAGCGTCGCTTGATTCGACCAGCGGGTCATCCTGAGCGCAGCGAAGGATCTAGCACGACCCAGACGGTACGTCGGGTTCCACTGGCATCTTGCCAGTGAGAATGTCGGACGAGTACCCATTACTGCACTGGCAGGACGCCAGTGGCACACAATAGGTCGATCTAATTTACAGCGTCAGCGCACGCTCAATCCGCCGCACGCACCGCTCGCGCCCCAAAATCGCCAGCGTCTCGAACAGCCCAAAGCCAACCCCTTTGCCGCTAATTGCCACCCGCACGGCATGGACGAGATCGCCGATCTTCACTCCCTGCCGTTCGACGAACGCCTTCAGGTGCGCCTCGATCTCCGCAGGCTCAAACGGCTCGACGCTCGCCAGCTCCGCGACATACGCCTGGAGCAACGCCTTCGCATTCTCCGGCCTGGTAATCCGCTTCTCGACCGCCGCCGCGTCGTACTGTATCGCATCGTCCGCGACGTAGAACTCGGTGTAGTCCAGCACGTCGCCCGCCATCTTCACCCGATCGCCCGCCGCCTCGAGAATCGACGACAAATAGGGCGCTGTGTCGCACGGCGGCGGCGTGGCCACCAGCCCGGCCCCCTGCAGAAACGGCAGGCACTTCGCCACCTTCTGCTTCAGCGGTAACTGCTGCATCGCCCGATCTTGAAACGCCAACAGCTTCTGCGGATCGAAGCTAGCCGGAGCCTTGTTCACTCGCTCCAGCGAAAACAGCTCGATCATGGCCTCGCGCGAAAACTCCTCGCGCTCGCCGTCGAGCGACCAACCCAGCAGCAGCAAATAGTTCAGCAGCGCATCGGGCAGGAACCCGATCTGTTCATAGAAGTCGACGATCACCGGATTGAACGTATCGGCCGTCGTCGCCAGTCCGAGCCGCGTCGCGATCGCATTGCCGCGTTCCATCAGCGCCGCAAAGTCGCGATTCTTCAGATACTTGTCGAGCTTCCGCTTGCTGAGCTTCGTCTTGCTCCCCGGCTCGGCGACGTACGGCAAGTGCGCGTACGCCGGCAGTTCATACCCGAGCGATTGCGCAATAAACACCTGCCGCGGCGTGTTCGGCAGATGCTCCTCGGCCCGAATCACATGGCTGATTCGCATCGCCTCGTCGTCGACGACCGATGCGAGGTGATAGAGGCACGTCCCGTCAGCCCGCTGGATGACGTGATCCTGCTCCGCCGCCCACGCGAATCGCACCTCGCCGCGAATGAGGTCGCTCAGCACGAGCTCTCCCTCGCGCGGCATCTTCAGCCGCACGACGCCTTGCCTTCCCTCGGCCGCGAACTTCGCCGCGTCGGCGTCGCTCTCCGCCATCCACCGCCGGCTGTACGTAAACTGCCCGCCGGCCGCTTGAGCCGCTTCGCGCTCCGCTTGCAGTTCTTCAGTGGTCGCAAAGTCGCGGTACGCATGCCCGCTCGCGAGCAATTTCTCCACCGCCGCCTGATACAAATCGCCGCGCTGCGACTGATAGTACGGCCCGCACGGCCCGCCGACCTCGGGCCCCTCGTCCCAATCCATGCCGAGCCACCGGAACCCATGCAAAATCGGCGCGAGCGCCGCGTCGACGTTCCGCTGCTGATCGGTGTCGTCGACCCGCAGCAGAAATTGCCCCCCATGCTTCCGCGCGAAGAGCCAATTAAAGAGCGCCGTCCGCACGCCGCCAATATGCAAATACCCCGTCGGGCTGGGGGCGAAGCGAGTCCGTACTGTCATGTCAATCTTCCGTAGGTGGGAACGAGGTCCCAGCCTACCAAATGAAGCGTCCGCCCGACGAGGGGCCTGCAGCGGTCATCCCAAAGCGAGCGCCGACGTCATCCTGAGCGAAGCGAAGGATCTAGCGTCAATCAGCGGCTAGATGTTTCGCTGAGTTTACCCTGAGGGGACCGAAGGGCTCAGGATGACATGAACTGAAGGGGGCGTTTACTACGCCGCCCGGTTCTGCCGCCGCAGCCGCTTCTTGTCTGCCTTCGACAGCTTCCGGTTGCCGTAGTCGTCATCCTCCTCGGCGTCCGACCACTCTTCGTCGTGCGACTCCTCGGCCTGACGGCTCGTCGCCGCTGCGACCGCAGGTGCGGGTGCGGGCGTCGCCTTCGCCGGCGTGGCGACCG
>JBGSMO010000065.1:0-38863 GCA_041740115.1 Pirellulales bacterium | reverse complement strand
GACCCGTCATCGCCGTCACGCACGAGACTACGAAAAACTCCCCGCCTCCAGTGAAGCCCTCATTCAAATCGCCATGATCGGGCTCATGGCGAGACGACTCGCCAATGCGACAAACTAGATTTCAAAACACGTTCTTAGAAGGCGGCGGCCTGGGAGGCGTTGGCTCGAGGCGATATGCAAAGGAGTCCTGGTCGGCCCGCTTCTCGGCGCGTTGGTAGAGGCTCAAGCCGCTGTGGCTTCGAGCTTGTCTCCCACAAAGTCTCTTCATGTCGCACCGAACGGTGATGATGCTTCGGTAGATCCCTCGAATTCCGAGTTTCCACTTAGGACGCTCCAAGCGGCAGCAGATATTGTTCAGCCGGGCGAAGAAGTTCTGATTCACAGTGGCGTCTACCGCGAAGCAGTGAACCTCCTCCGGAAGCGCGGCACGGCCGAGAGACCAATATGGTTTCGCGCCGCACCGGGCGAAATAGCAATTTTGAGCGGAGCCGACGTCGTTGCAGGACCATGGGAGGCTGTGAAGGCTAGGCCTGGAGTCTACCGGTGCGATCTAAAATCAACGTTCAAGAGCAAGTTTAATCAAACTGAACAGCTCTTCGTTGACGGCCGGATGCTCCACTTGTCAAGATTCCCCAACACCACTCCTGGAGAGCATTTCGAGCCGGACAAGATGTTGACGGTCGACAGAGTCGTCATGTCCGAGACGATCAAAGAGGGTACTGCGACCCCGTGGGGGGACGTTCGCCCGAGGGGAGCGATGCGCGCTACCATTACTCTGAACGGCCTCGCTCAGCCCGACGGATTTTGGAATGACAGTACCCTATTCGTTATCCCTCGAGACGATCGCGGAATGGGCTGGGGCTTTGGTTGCGTGGGGCCTGTTGTGAAGCATGAGAAGGGATTGCTAGATGTGTTTCTTTACTTTACCGTCAAGGGTGACGGCAACACGCCGCTGATTGACCTAACCGCAGGGGATCCTGCGTATCTGCTTCATCGGCTTTCGGCTTTGGATTCCCCCGGCGAATGGCACCACGATGAAGCCAATGGAATACTTTATGTTTGGTTGCCAGACAGCTCGAATCCAATAGAACATACCGTCGAGATCAAGCGTCGCGACTATGCAATCGATCTATCGGAAAGTTCATATGTAAGTGTTCAAGGCTTGCATATTTTCGGAGCGACCGTCACGACTGACAATCTCTTTTCGAAGGCAACGGGCGGAGGCGAGTGGTCAGGTGGCGGTCGAGGCGCCGGGGAGGCTCCTTCCGGCAACGCTGCGGCCCATCATATCACCCTAGATGGACTGAGATGCCAGTACGTATCCCATTTCGATGGCACTTGGGGCAACGCTCATGGGCAATGGGTGCAATCGAGCGGCGTCATGTTGGTCGGCGAAGACCATGTCCTCAGGAATTCGGCGATTGAATACAGCGCTGGCAATGGCGTTGTGGTCTATGGTCCGCGCCATAGAATCATCAACAACGTGATTCATGACGTGAGTTACGCCGCCGCTCATTGTAGTGGGATTTATCTCCAGCAAACCGCCTGGGATCCCGGTGGAGAGCAAGTCTATCCGCTCGATTGCAATATCTCCCACAACACCATCTATCGCACAGGCTGGGGCGGCATTGATGCGAGCAAGATTTACAGTTCAAATCCTGCGGAACCTTCAGAGATTGCCTTCAACTTCATTGATGGAGCGGGGCTGCTAACGCAGGATGTGGGAGGAATACGGTTGGTCGGTAGGCCGGCGGAAGTCCCGGGCGAATCCTCTCGCAAGGAGCCTCCCATCAAGGGCACGCGCTTGCACCATAATTGGATTCGAAGCGTGGTAGCCCCATTAGGAAATGCTATCTATTTCGATTTCTGCGAGGGATACGTCGCTGATCACAATTTGGTGACGGATAGCGAAGGGTTTATCTGCGTCAATCAGTCGGGGTACATGGAGGTGGCCAATAACACGGGCTGGCGTGTGCGGCGGGGCATTGGCGGATTGGTGAGCGGGAACGAAAACCGTCTTAACTTTCGCGAACTAAAACTCCGCAACAATGTTCTGAATCAGGCTGTGCAGCAAGCAGACGAGCGAACCGATCCGGCGTATGTCAACTCCAACAATATTGAGTTTGCCGCTTCCGAGCTTTTCCACAACGCGACGGAGAATGACTTCGAGCCCAGCGCAGGCTCGAAGTTAGTTGACGGCGGAGCGGCCATCGACCCTTGGACGCTCGACCATGCGGGTTCGGCTCCTGACGTAGGGGCCTTTGAAGTAGGCCAGGAAAATTGGCTGGAGCATGTCGGCGCCGACTGGTCGCTTGTCGCGGCTCCGTCGCGTCTCGCGGGAACTGCCAGTGGAGATGGTACGGTTTCGCTCTCTTGGCGCGACAACTCCGATAACGAGGAAGGATTTGTCATCGAAGTCGCCGGACCCGCACCGCGTCATCCGCGTCCAGGTTGGGTGTACTGCGTCCTGGGTCGAGTTGACGCCGACATAACTGAATTTTCAACGACGCTCCCGCGGCCCGTCCGCGAATACATGTTCCGTGTGCGGGCCGTGCGCTCTCACTATAGCAACACGCTATACCTCCGAAGTGGATGTATGCACGAGTTAATCTTGTTTCGCGCTGACCAAGTTTACCAACCAGGCAATCTGAACGGTCAGGATGGGTGGGTAGGGGTTCACGGCGGTAACGGACTTGACCAGGGACAGCCGACGTTTGCGCAGATCGTACGCGATAGCAATGGTAACCAGCGGCTAGAATTGGTTGCCGATGGCAAGACGCAACATAGCAGCGAGTCGCTCGCAGCCTTAGGGGACTTGTCGCTCATCGAGCCAATGTTTCAACCAGGAAAGTCTCGTGTTCGATTCGAGGCAAAACTTGGCGTTAAGGAGATCGACGCCCATGACAGTTCCACGGCAGCTGCAATTCATCTGGGAGGAGTTGGCTTTTGGAAATCTACTTCCCCTCCATTGGCGAATATCGAGATCCTTCGGAACGGCGAAGTGAAGTTCGGCGGTATTCTTGCTGGAAAACTGAAGCCCGCGACGATCGATCCCGCGACGGCAGCGACCGTCTCAGGCGTACTCAATTTGCGGGCAGGCATGGTGGAAGAAATACGTTGGAACGACGAGCCGATCCCGGGTGAGGCTAATCTCCCCGCGGAAAGCACAAACAATATAGACACCGCACTGTGGCAGCTCGAAAGTTTTGTCCAAGATGCTCAGCACGCGGTAGTCATTCACGAGCTGAGAATTGCCCTGGATTAATTCCGGGAGCTAGCGAAGCAGTCGACTTTGTGATCAGCAGACATCCAATTCATCACGATCATCTCGAGGAGCTGGAGTTGAGGAAGGGCTGATGCCATGATCGCCGGCTAACTGCGGTAGCGACGAGGCGTGCAGCCCTTCTGCAGGTGCTTGCGATGTAGCCGTAGAAATTAACACACTCAGCGCGCCACAGCCAATCAGGTTACAATACCAACGCAACTTCATGAGAGTTCTCTAGGACGCAAAATGGCTCTGCGTCTTCAAATCAAAAGCGCAATTGCTCTGGACCGACTGCGCAACTAGGTTTATCAGGCCTTAGGGGCGAACACAGCCGTTTACGCGTCTTATCAAACCGCAAGTAAATATGTCCTCAGCGGCAGCGCCTAGGCGCTGAAATCCTCAATAGTCGAGGTAACGTTGCAGGGCATTTGATGCGATCTAACGACAGCGAGAAGGTGTGTACCCGCTGATAGAGCAAACAAACGAAGATATTACGTAGAATCACACTTGACCCACACACGGCTTCATAGTGGACCGTTTTAGAAACGGGCGCGATGGACGCCTCCTAGCTTTTGCTTCAACGAAGCGAGGCAGTGTTTTTCCAAGTAGCCGGGCTCACTGATTCACGCCCCCCTGAAGTTCACCTTCAGGCGTGACTCCGCGGAAAATCATCCGCTCGCGAATCTTTCTTGAAATCCGAGCTCGAGATTTACTCCCAGACGCTCGCAAACAACTTGGCATGACATCTGATGCCAATCCGCCGACCGGCCTTCTAATGGCCGCCTAGATCGGCACGTCGTGGCTAGCTGACTCTTTTGTCGTCCTCCGCCGCTTATCGTAGACCTGCGTTGTGGTCACATGGCGGTGTCCGAGGAGTTCCTGAACCTTGCGAATGTCCACGGACGCTTCGAGAAGTAGGGTGGCGGTCGTCGCCCGCAATGAATGCGGCGAGTAGAGGCATCGCCGGCGACCATCCTCATCCGTCCGCATCGACCCCGGCAGCTGCTCCAGATATTTCATAATCAGCATGTACATCGCCGTCTCGGTCATGTGGCGGCTGGCTAGAACACGGCTGCGAGGGCCGCTCCGGGGACGGAAGAGGGGACCTGATTCAATGCCGGCCTTCTTGCAGTACTCGCCGATCGCCTCGGCCGCTGCGAAGTGAATCCCGATTGTGCGACGCTTGTCGCCTTTCTCCGCGACACGAATCGTGGCCTCATCGCCTTCAACGTGAAAATCCTGCACGCGAACGCTGCAGACGGTCCCAATGCGGACGCCGGCGTAGAGGCAGAATCTCAAGATAGCCCGGTCACGAAGCGCAATCACGTCGTCGCCCTGCGGCAGTCCCATGAGCTGCCGGGCCCGGGTCGCGGTGAGGGCCTTGGTCTCGTCGACCGGATCCTGCGAGGCGCGACCGATGAACTGGGCGTGAGCCGGGTTGGGAACGACAATCGGCAGCCGCATCTCGGCGGCCACGGCCTGAAGATACTTGTAGAAGCTTGAGACGGATGAAATTCGCCGGTTGATGGTCTTCGGCGCCATGCCCGCGGCCTCCAAGCTGTCGCGCCACTCCATCACGTCGGCGACAGACACGGCGAGCATCTCGGTCGACTCTTTGGGCCAGTCGAACTTCAGATAAGCGATGAGAGCTTCGACGTCCTGACGATAGGCTCGTTGCGTATGCGGGCTCGGCCGCCGTTTCACCCAGGCTTCGAAGATGGCCCCGACCGAAAAATAAAACCGCTCGACGCGGCGTTCCATCGCCTTGGTCGACTGGCCGGCAAGAATCGGCGGCATGCGGTTCGGGTCGAGCTCGGCGCCGGGGACAATGAGCGATCCTGCATCAATCATCTTCGCCATCTCTTTCTGCTCATCCGCCATCACTTCGTCCGTCCCACGTCATCCCAGCCCAAGTTTCGATGCCGGACCCAGGGTCCCGGCATCAAACTCCGGTCTCCAGGGGGCCATCCCCTCTCCAAATATCGGCCGTGCCTTACTTACGATAACAGATTTTATCATAAGTAAGCAACGAGTGAAAAAGGGACGGCAGGGGGCCTCTGATAGCAGACGCGTGTGCGAGGAGTACGGAACTCAATGATGTGACCTTCACCTCATTCCAGATTGAGGTGAAGGTTTCACGCTGATTGCCATCGACATCGAGGATGCAGCAAACGCCGGGAGTCAACAAAAAAGCTATGGTTTGTACAGCGTTGCCGATTCTGGATCGACAACGCCCGTCTCGCCAATAAGCTCAGCCATTTCCTCAGTGAGCAGGCAGCCACATGATAATTCATCGAAGCGAGTAAGATAGAGTCGTTCAGGAAACCCTATTCGCTCGAGTGCCGCATTTACATCTCGACCGACGCGTGTCGCATAGTCTTGCCAGTTCTCTGACTCGGATATATGGGCTCGGTCAGCTAAAATTAGGGTGTCATGGTGGCATACAACCACCAGCGCCTGCTTAACTGCGTTTTCTAACTCTTCTCCCTCATTCTCGTAATTATCCTCAAGGTCGAACGTAAACAGTCGTGGGACTTGATCATCGAACACCGTAGCCCGACGAATCGCTGTTCGTTTGATCGCAGTGACTTGATGACAATCGAGACCTAGATAAAAACCAAGTGACTCTAGTTGCGCAATAATACGGTCCATCCAAGTGCAACCTCCCTTGCACCTACTTTTTGTCTCTAAAGCACTACAGATTTGTGCTTCTCAGCTAGTGCTTTAAAGGATGGCAAATCATTCTCAATTTGTTGCGAAAGATTTGCCCCGCAAAACGGACAATATTTGATAGCCAACTGCCCGGCTACGTGAATCGGCCGCTTCGCACCGAAATTAATCTTCGAGCTCCCTAGTAAGCCCTCGTCTTCCGCGTGCAATGCGCGAAACTGCAATGAAAAGAATCTAAAAGTACCTGCTTCCTTCGCAACAACTGAAAACTCGTCACTACCTGCTCTATCAATTAGCTCTGATAGCGTCAAACAGCAATAACTCATTGTGCACCTACTATAACTTATATTTATTCAATTCATCTGCAACAGAAGGAGAAAAACGATACTCCAAGTTGTAGACGCCGGTTTCGGAGTCATAGTCCTTCAACAATCTAACTTTACCTTCCGATTCCCACCTTCGAATCAAGTCTTCCGGTACTCTAAACTCGTGAACACTTCCCGGTCTGTTTAATGCCTCTACACTTGCTCGCTCGGCGCCTGTGGAGAGTTCCCTGTGGGTAGACACCCCACCTACCAACTCGCCTTTGTGGTAGAAGGAGATAGTTCTTGAACTTACATCAGTCACGCTTTCAGCGACATTTATGGCTGATCTGAGCCTTCTTCCGGCATCGAGCACGGCGTTTGCGATTTCCGGGAAGTGTCTGTAAAGCTTCCAAGCGGCAAACGTGAGTGCGACCCCAGCGCCCACTCCCACTGCTGTATCAACGGCATCAATGGCACCGAAGGCTAGTCCAGTGACACGGTTACCCAAATTGTATAGATAGAAACCCTCCTCAAATTCCCCCTGCGCGATTAGCATCAGACCGGCGTCTCGCGCAGCTAAACCTGCTCGCCCCCCGGTTTCCAAGATGCCAATTACCGCCGCGCCGGTAGTCGCTTCTTCAGCAACTTGGCCTAGATGTGCAAGTAAACTTGCCAACACCGAAAAAATGAATTGACCACTTGGGTCTGCGAAAGATATCGGGTCATTGTGTGCGTAAGTGTATTTGTGCAGACTTAGCGGATCGCTTGAATCCCCAGCGAATGGGTCCAGGCTATTGAATCGGCCAGTACTCGGATCATAGTAACGTGCGCGAAGATACTGCAGTCCAGTCTTGTCGGTCTGTTCGCCCGAATAGAGGAGCGTTGTGATCGCATCCGTAGCGGCTGTGAGATGAGACTGATTGAGCGCCACGCCGTAGGCGTCAAACGCAAATCGCTGCACGACCGCAGAATCGCTAGCGCCGTTCAACAACATCCGCGTGCTTCCATGTCCGTCGTACAGAAACACAAGAGGCAGATTCGCCGTGGCGCCGTCCGGCAATGTCACGCCGCTCGGCGCCGTCTGGGCAATCACGTCATGCCCCAGCGTGTACGTCTTCTTGATCTCGCTGACGTCTAGCTTGCCGTTCAGAGCGCCCGCGTCGACGCCTTCTTCCATGATTTGCGCGTAACCGGTGTGGTTGTTGGGATCAATGTGATAAAGCGTCGTGGTCACAGCGCCCGTGCCCACCCGCTCGGTTTGCGTGACGCGGATTCCGTCCGGATTGTATTCGTATGTGTAAGTGGTGTCGCCCCCAGGGTCGGTTCCGTTCGTGTCGATAACGGTCGACCTCATCCCTCCTTGACGATTGTATTCAAACGTATTTGTCGTCTCGTTATCGAGGGCGTCCAGTACCGTTTTCTTCGTCAAGTGCGTTGCTGGGTTATTGACGCCGCCGTATTCGTAAGTCGTTGTACGAGTGACAAATCCAAATTCCTCGAACTCTTCTTCAAGCAGTCGATCATTGTGATCGTAGACGTATCTCGTCTGTTCATCGAAGAAATCTGGAAATACTGGAGTCTCCGCGCGGAAGTCGTCAAAAGCCTGCTGATTACCGCCGGGGAAGCGGGAGATTTTGTACTCTCGACGATTGCCCACGCGATCGTAACTGTACTGAGCGATGTAGTCCGGGCTGTCGTCGAGTTGGCGATCATAGGCTTCGCCAACGAGGCGGCCGGCTTGATCGTAGAGCCAATCGATCTGCGTGACACGGCTCGCGTCGTCAGTTTCAATGACGCGCGTACGCTTTCCGTCCGCTCGTACAGTGTATTCGTAGCGACCGAATAACTTATCGGCCGTCGGCCCGTCTTGATAACCGGGCGTACTGTTTGTCTCCTTGTATTGGATTAAGTCGACCAGCCGGTTTAGATCGTCATAGACGTAGTCGCTGATAACGCCGTTGGAATGGGTGATCTGATCGAGATTGCCCACCTTGTCGTAGGCGTAGACGGTAGGCGCTTCAGTCGAGAACGTCGTGTCCTTGCGCTCACGGACTGTAACCGTTTTTAGGCGTCCAAGAGAGTCATACGTGTAGCGGGTGTCGCTAACTTCCTCACCGGGGTTTGTCGTCCCGTTGTTATCAAATCCGCCAGTATAGGTTCGCTTCAAACGGCCGAGGTTGTCGTACTCGTAGCGGATCGTGCCCTCGGGCGAGTCGATGGAGGTCGTACGTCCGTCCGCGTCGTAGGTGGTCGTGGTGACGTCGGTGTTACCCGCCCCAGGACCTCGATAGAAAGTGACGGCCTTCACGCGACCGATCGCATCGTACGCGTACAGCATCGACTCGGCGGCCGCGTTGAGGTTGCCATCCAGTTTGTCCGAGTTGTAAGAACTCAGAGCGTCGTAGTAGAACTTGCCAACGAGGCGGCCGCCGCCTGTGGCAGTGTTGTCATACCGAAACGCCGTCACCCTTCCCTCAAAATCGACCACATATTCAAGCTGGCCGAGGCCGACGCTTTGATTGAATTCTTCAAGACTGGCGTCGATTTCCGCCAAAGACGCGTCGCTATAACTTTTCAATTCGGTAAAACCAACCCCTGAACTCACCCCAATCGGCAAGGTTCGCTTCGTTTGTCGCCCGGCGTGATCGTAGGCGAAGCGAGTGATGCGGCCCAGCGGATCTTCGATTTCAATTTGGTTGCCGTAGACGTCATACCGGTATTTAAATAGCGGAGTGCCAAAGGTGGCTCCGGTGGCCGGAACGACGAGTTTGGGAAGCTTGACGGATGTCAGGCGGCCCGCTTCGTCGTAACCGTACTCCGTCTGTTGCCCGAGGGCATCGATCTCGGCGATGCGCCGCCCGAGGGCGTCGTACTTTGTTTCCGTCGTAACATTCAGCCCGCCGACGTCGGCGATTGTTTTGTACAGACGGCCCAAGCCGTCGTACGCGAATTCCGTCGCGCGCCCGAGAGCGTCGATCGTCCCGTTTTGCCTTCCGGAAGCGTCGTAGAGCGATTCAGTCCGGGCGAATTCACCCGCATCGGGGATACCGTCAGGCGCCCCGACAGGGCCTGTCAAGTCATTGGCAACGATGCTGCCATTGCCATCCATATCGAACGTCTCGACAGTCGCGAGTTGACGACCCGCACTATCATACTGGTAGAAAGTCTGCACCAAAACGGCGCCGAATGGATTGGTGGCATGCGCCGTGTTGTAGATGGTCGACTTAAAGACTCGTCCTGCACTGTCATATTCCACAGTAGAACGTTCTAGTAACTTATGGTGCCAGCCGGTTAGCTCGTAATTGGCGTTGAAAGTCGTTTCGTAGATATCCTCTTCGTAAGTCGTGTTGACCGAAACGCCAATCTCCAGCCCGCTCAATCGCCTTGTTTCGAGAACTCTTCCCAGATCGTCGTAAATCGTGTGCGTGACGCGTAAGAATGAAGGAACGCCGCCGCCGGTGAATGGCAACTCCGAGATAGGATCAACGTATTGTCCCGAGGCATTAATCAAGAATGGATCGGTCGCGGCGACTACTTGGCCGTTCGCATCATACGCAGCCCGCGTCGCGAACCAGAGAACCGGCGTTGTTCCGGCCATCTTGGCTACGGTGCGACTTTCGACGACGTTGCCGCGCTTGTCGAATCGATTCTCCGAAACGTTTCCAAATCGATCGATCGATTTCCAAACTCTACCGGCCGCGTCGTATATCGTCTCGGTCTGCCAGTCGCGTTGACTCGCATACAGCGGTTGGTCGAGCAGGTCGATCGATAGCGCGGCAGGATCGATGAGCGCCGGGTAACTGGTTGTTAAGGCCTTGAATGTATATTGGCTACTTTTAATCGCGCGGCCGTCGCCGTCAAAGTCAACACGGCTGACGACAAGCACATTTCGCGCGCCTGATACGGCAGGATCATCCCAGTACGAAAAGGAAAGCGTGCGATTGCCATTACCATCGTAGCGGAAATAGGACGTGACGCCCTCGGGATGATCCGTCGTCTGACTGCCTGTCGAACTCTCGACCAGACCGCTATCGTTGTAGTTAAACTCGCCGGCGGAAACGGTGATATCGTCGTCTAGCCGGCTCGTTCCCTTGTCATCAAGCGTGCGCGTGAAACTCTTCACGTTGCCGTACTGATCATAGCTGTAGTCAACGACGCTGTCCTGGCCATTAAGAACGTCGATGACGGTCCGCTTCAGGAGACCGCCCTCGTAGCTATTTACCGAAACGGTCCCCGTCGGATCAATCGTTACGCCGGGATTGCCAAATTCGTCGTATTGCTCATATCGAGCGCGGTTTCCAGCGCTGTCAACTCGAACGAGTACGTTCCCGCGATCATCAAATCGCTGAACGTTTTCCCATTGCGAGGCGACGAAGCCAGGAGCATCGGGATCGACGATAGGCGCTGTCGAGCTGCCCCCTGCATACTTCGTGTAGCGCGCATTGGCGCCGTGTAAATTCTCGTCGATCTGGAACGACTTACCGACTCCAATTTGGAAGTTGTTGGCATCGTAAAAGAACGTAGCGACTTGCCAGAGATCGTCGTACGGATTGGTCGAAGTCCCTTTGTCGCTGACGCGGGTAATCCTGCGGACGATATTTCCCCGAGCGTCCCGCAATAAGTTCGTAGGGACGCTTTCGTTAATCGTCGGGGTCGCCGGGTCGTCGCTGGCGTCGGTCACCGACTCGATCGTGTGGCCTGCCAGATTCGGATTTCCAGTAGTCTGCTGCGCATCGAGCGAGTAGCTAAAGCCTGCCGAGTTCCCAGAGGCGTCGGTGAGTCCCGATAGGCGTCCGGTCGATTCGTCAAACGTCGCCTGCATCACCCGCACGCCGCGATCATCGAGGATCGTCGTCAGGAAGTGCGGTCGCGACTGAAGAATGGGCGCGTCTTGGCCATTGACGTTGTACCTATACTCCGTCGATCGACCTGAGCGATCGGTGACGGACGTTAAGTTACCGCTAGCAGGATCATACCCATACAGAATCGCTTGATTTTCGGGGTCGTGAATTTCCGTGATGCGACCGTTCTGGCGCGTGAACGTGACCTGGGCTAGAATCTTCCCTTGCGAGTCCCGAGTCGTGGCGGCTGCGTCGCTTAGCTCAAGGCGGCGTCGCAATGGATCGGTAATCGCATTGATCTCGCCGGTCGTGGCGTCGATCTCGTAGGTAACGCCCTGCTGGGTCGTCAGATAGTAGACGTTACCTAAATCTTTGCGAGCCGGATTGTACGGCGAGTAGCTATTGCCGCTCCCGGCATGCAATACACCTTCGAAAACGGACAACGATGCGTGAGGAACCGTCAGCGTGCTCGTGGTTCCTTTGATCGCTTTGAACAAGGGCGTGCCGCTGGCCAGCGTACCGACGATATTTGGAACGAGCTCGGGTTCGAATTCAAAGACATGTTTTTCGCCGCCGGGAAGCGAGATATACACCGTCGTGCCGGCAGTTCCGCCAGCCGGCATTGTGAACGCCGGATAATTGTTGCCGAACAGCGCTTCGCCCACGTCGATCGTATTAGTCGTGGAAAGTTCGGCTTGACGGAAGTTCAGTCGCCAACCGAACCCGAACTCGCTATCGCGGTCAGCCTGGATCGTGTCGTACGTCCGAGAAATCGTCAGAGGAATTCCGCCGACGGGAATCGACAAGTCGGTGAACGACAGAGAAAAGTTTCCAATCTTAACGGCGCCAGTGTCAATGATCACCGTGCGTTCGACGATATCGCTATACAAGCCGTTGAACGCCGACAGCCTTAACGTATAAACGCCGTTTGGCGTCGCCGTCGCTGGAATAGCACTTCCTGTCCCTGGCGAGACGTCGCCATCGCCCTCCGCTAACGTCTGCGATAGTCCGGTCGTCAAATTGATCAGCTCCAATCGATACTTTTCGACTGGATTAGCGCCCGGGAACGCCACCTGATAGGTGAAAGTCTTATTTTTCGTGATCTCTTCATTTTCGACGATTCCGCTTAAACTTGCTTCCGGATCGAGTACTAGCGCCGGATCGAAAATGACGATGTCAATAGGCGCAGAGGTTGAAACGTTGCCGTTGACGTCTTTGGCAATCGCATCGATGCGATATGTTGCGGCTTGGCTGAACACATGGCGGCCGTAGATGCCCGTCAATGGCACGTAGAATGTCTCGGGCGTTCCCAGAGGATTCTTCGTGACTCTGAGACGCACGTCCGCGACTTGAACATTATCCGTCGCGAAAGCTGCAAACAGCACTTCGCTGCCGATCGCCGCGAGTGTGCCAGATGCCTTCACGGTTACCTGCGGGCCCGTCGTATCGGCAGCGACGACCAGTTGAAATGACTGCGGGACAGCGGCGCTTTTTCCGAAGTCGTCACGAACTTGGACGACAATATTATGCGAACCAGCAACTGGGGAATTCCAACTTATGACGCCGAACTCGTCGATGGTGACGCCTGTTGGAGGGTTAAGCAACTCGTATCGGAGCCGTGCGTTCGACGCGTCAGGGTCGACGGCCGAAACGCGAGTTTTGAAGACTTGCCCTTGGGTGATCGAGCGGTTGCCGACAAGCGGCGGAATGAAGTACGGCGCCGCGTTGTGATTTAGTGTGCTGAGGAAGACTGATGTAGAAAGAACCGAAGTCAGGCCGCTCGCCCCGGTCCCAGTATCAGCCGCATTAATCGTCAACGCATAGTTCTGGCCTGCCGTCTTGCCGGCTGTATTCCAGGTGATCCGGTACTTATCGCCGCCGATTGATTGTGGTGCACTAAATCCGTTGGCGAGCGAGCCGGCGTCAATCGTGACGTTCCTGCCGTTCCCCTCGGGATCTGTAACGGTGACGATCAATTCCCAATCAGTCTGCCCCTGGTACGCATCGAATACTTCAATTGGACCGAAATCAGGCGGCCGATTAGTTATTGATGGATCGTTGGCCAACCGAAGCGTGAACTTAGTTGACGCATAGGCCCCGGGGGTCGTGAAGTTATTCACGTCGCTAATGCGTACTTCAAACTCATGGTCGCCAGCAGTAGCAGGGAAGGCGCCATTGGCAGTAATTAATCCGGTCAGGCTGTCGATTTTCAACCAAGTTTGGCCAGCGAGGCCTTGCAAAGAGTACCGGACGGTTTGCGGACCGGCGTCGACGTCGAAAGTCTCCACTTGGTAGTTGAAGGACGTCGAACTGGTCTTAGCCGTTCGCGGCGGATTAAAGTTGGTGAACTGCGGCAGCGTGTTATTTCCTCGGACCGGAATAGTCACGCGCACAGTGTCGCTGCCGCCATAATTGTCAATCACTTCGATCATCGCTTCTTGGGACGGCAGATCGCGCTCATCGGGAGTCCAGATAAACTCGCCAGTTACCGGATCGATGACCATCTGTGAATCGGATCTCTCCGCCAAGCGCCATGCGAGCACGTCATCGTTCGGATCGAAGGCCGAAAGCTTAAATCGATACTCACGCCCTACGACGGCGGCAGGGAAGATCGCATCGTCGATTTGCGGCTGATCATTGACGTAGTTTCCGGTGATCAACACGGGAATGCTGTATGGAACAGAGATTGTTCCATCCGAGATTGTCACATTCACGTTTATGATGTCGCCGGGCTTCACTTTCGCTGGGTTCGCAATCCAGCGAAGAATCTTCGTCGCGGGGGTGTAGGTTGCAGCGTCGATTGGAACTGCGCTACTGACGCCGATAGTTTGTACCGTTACAGGGTTCTGCTGCGCATCGCTTACTTCAATTCGGTAAATAAGTTCTTGACCAATTCCCACTTCTGCACGCGGCAACGAGTCGAGTGACGGCGCAGTATTCGCCGTCGCCGGATCAGCTATTAGCGTGAATGTTTTCGTTCGTGTGGCTCCGGCGCCATTCTGGTCTCGAACTAAAACGTCAAAAGTGACGGTGGAAGTGATCTGCCCCGCAAGGCGACCGGTGGCATAGTCGAGTTCGAGGGTCGCGGGGAATCCGGCGGTCTCAAAGTAAACTAAGTTCGTGCCTTCAGGATCGATTGCCACAATATTCGTTTCGTAGGGAACGCCGATCTGAGCATGTGGCAATGATTGGGTGACGAAAACAGGCTTCTCATTTGGCTCGCCGACTTCAATTTGGAAGCTATAGAAGTCGCTGCCATTTTTCCCGTCGCGGACGATCAATTGAACCGGGAACGTTCCGACGAAACCGGTCGTGTCCCATCGGATCTCTCCTTTGTTGTCAACATTTCCGACTGCGATACCGGGAGGCCCGACGATTGAGTACGTCAGTCGGTCTAGATCAACGTCATTCGCCAGGGCCGTGAATTTGAAAAGATCGCCAGGAAGAACCTGTACTAATTGCGCCGGAACATCGTCAAATATCGGCTTGCTATTGCCGAAGTGTTGCGGGCGAACGTAAAGCTTCAGAGACGCATCTTTCACGCCGGTAAGCCCGTCGCGCACGCGCACGACCAAATCGTAGCCGTCAGCAAGCCCTTGGGAATTGGAGCCCGTCTGTTGGCCAGTTACGTGAGCAGCCTTGGGAGACCAAGTAATCTCACCGGAGTACCGGTCGATTTCTAAGCCATCTGGAACTGCATCAGCCCCGGGCAGCAAAAAGTACTGCAGCCGGTCATCGAAACTATCAAGTACATCGCTGGCTTCAACTTGAATACTTATCGATTGGCCCGCTTGAATTGTTTTATTCAGCGGCACAACCACGGGCGCCAGATTACCTGTTCCAAATTCATCGACGTCTAAGAACCATTCCTGCTCCGCGCGGCCGCCTGCGCCGTCAGAAACAATCACCTTAAAACGAACGTTCTGAGATAAGTCCAGGGTCGCGGGAGGCGTGTATGAAACGATGTTATTCGTAAGAATCGCCCCCGCCGGCTGTCCGCCAGGAGCCCAAGCAAATGTCAGCGGCCGATCATTATCAGGGTCAGCGGCCGACAGCTCATACTGATACGCAGCGCCAATGGAAATCGGGATTGAGCCAAGGATCGCCGTGTCGTTCTCAAATCGAAGGTCGAACGTATGGGCGCTTCCATCACCTCGAAGGCCAATCTCAAATTCAACGCTTTGCAAGGGCCCACCTAAGTTGGTGGAGCCGACAAGCCGAGGCAGTCGTCCGTCGCGAACGAGGGCTTCGTCATCCGCGTCGAGACGTACCAACGGGCGCATCGCTTGCTCGAAAACAGCACTGGCGAAGCCGTTTGCCATTGATTCGGCAAAGTTATTGAATTGCCGGTTATGGTTTACAAGCGTGTAATCCCATCTTGCCCCTAGCGATTCCATCGCCAGACGCCCATATTCATTGTCGGTGGCTTCGCTGTTCGGATCGCCCGTGTATTCGCCGCCAGGAAGAATTGTAAAGCCGCCATCGCCTTGGGCGACGTATGCAGCCATCGTTCCGTCATACTTGCGAATCCCAATTGCAGTTGCGCCGTCGAAGTTTTCGGTGAGGTTCGTCAGTGGCGCTTGATTTGATCCTTCGTTGTAGATAAAGTTGTCGAACTTTGTGACGGAGCCTTGGGTAGATAGCCCAACTCTCATGTTACTCAACGGATTGTCGCCGACTCCCGAGAAGGAAGTCGTCACTCCAGAATGCAGCAGCTTGACGGTGGCCGTGAAATCCGACACCTTCATTTCCAAGGAATACGTTGCGTCGATTTCAACGTCGATGGGCAACGGCGAGAATGCATCAATGACCCAATTTGTTCCCGATACGTGGCCTCGCTCATAGCGATTTAGGTTTGCCGAGACGCCGATGAACTTAAAGTTTTGCGCGTTGACGAAATCATAGATGAAGTAGCCGTTGTGGTTAGCTCCTTCATCGCTAATCGTCAGGTCCACCTGGAAGCGACTCTCACCGTTGATTCTCGGAGGGAGTAAGAACGTTGCTGCTGAGATCAACGAAGATGAAGAATAGTAGTCGTTCTCGCTTGAAGTCCACACTCCGAGCTCTTCGGCGAATAGCGATGTGTTGGGATCGCTGCCTGGTACTTCGTGAGCTCCCAAGTAATCGAGCACATGAAGCGTAGCGTTTTCCGCTTGTAGTTCCGCAAGAATGTCCCCAAAGTCGTCAGTGGTCGAGACATCATTGTCATAGAGGTAGAGCTCTCGCCCAACGTCTGTAATCATCACGAACACTTTTGCGGCATTGGGCCGAAAGTCATAGGTCGTGAGCGCCTCGTGTAACGCCATGAATCCATCTGAAAAAAAAGCGGATCCGACATGTCCGACATCAATTGCATCACGGACCTGACTGGCCGTGCCGAATTTGGGATCTGCGTCTGCAGGCCCGACGTCGGCGATGTCCGCGCTTGAGGTGTAAAGCGTGACGCCAAATCGAGCATCGATCCCTTGGGCCTGCAACGCTGCGCTGATTTGATCGATAAACGGCCCATCCGCAAGGAATTCTTTCTCAACGTAGTGCGACGAACTACTGTCGACGACAAAAACGACGTCGGCCGAGAGGGCGGAGTCAGGGATGTTGATATACACGCTCTGCAGAGATACTTCGTCTGGCGCTAGCGAAAGATTGATGATCTGCGGATTGACTGGGCCTGACGAACTGCCAGGGCCAACGCGCGGAGGAATCAAATGTTCAACTGTGTTATTGGAGGGCCCATAATCTGGAAACGGTTCACTCGTGAAGTAAGGGTCACGGTTCGCTTGATGTACTGTGATCTTGTAAAGGAGCCGACCCGTTCGGCGTGTGGGATCCGACGCGCTGGGGCGATCATGAACGAGAAGTTCAACCTCAAAGGTGCCGTCCACCTGACTGTCCAGCGGAGTCCAGGTAACTCGACCGTCTCCGTCAATCGATAGCCCACGTCCCGGTTCCCCCGGGATTGTCGATTGGGGCACGCCATTAAGCGACAACGAGCCCAGCTCGTAGTACAGCGGCGCATCGAAATCGGGATCAAACCCAATCGCGCCGAACACGTAAGGCTGACCAACATACGCATCCACCACGGCCGCCGCGGCATTCTCAAAATAAGGCTGACGATTGGGAGTGCTTGCTACTACACGGATGCTAAACTCCTGCTCAGACGCGGCGCCGTGCTCGTCAGTGACAATCAGACGGACCGCGTGCTCCGATCCAATTGGAAATCCGGTCGTGTTCCAGCGGATTTTTCCATCCGTGCTGATGATGGCTCCTGCTGGTCCTGTCGTCGGATGCTGAAATACCATCGTCGCGGGCTTGGCCGCAAACTTGAAATAGTAGTCGTCATCGTTCGCGTCCGTAGCGTCAGCGTCATAGATAAACTCCTTGCCGACTGGGACTTCAATGACTCGCTGGTCCGGGAAAGTAAACACGGGTTCGTTCGTGAACTCTGGCGCATCATTACGAAGCGCCAGGACCACGACGTCGTAGTCGAATCGCCAATCTTGGCCGCTATTTATTGGTCGCTTGTTTAGAAATCGTAAGATGAATTCACCGGAGATTGCAGTGGGTTCAAAACGACCGTCGGTGCCATCAAGCACTGCGTCAGTAACATCGATGTAAGGAACTCCATCGGGAGTGACGCCGTCAAAGTCTGCAAATGAAGTTGACGCGCGAGTGAACCCCTTGAAGCCAAGGAGGATCGGTCCCCTCACTGAATATTTGCCTTTGTTAGAAAGAGTCCCTGCGACGGTGAGAACGCTAGTCGATTCGTTATAGGCCGTGTTTGCGTAATTGACCGCGAAGCTTTCGCTGACGTCGGACAAGCGATTGAAATCGATCAAACTGGAAGAGGTCTTATTGGGCGCGAGTGGCGCAGCGTTGGAATTTGATACTGGCGTGACCGATTGACCGACCGCCATGTCGAATCGGACGGTCGACTCAGTGTCGCTGGCGGGAAGGCCGTCGTTATTGATGAGACGCACTGTCCAAGTAAACGGACCTGACGAAGTAAGATGCGACACGTCCAAAGAAACCACGCCGGTCATGACGTCGTAGGTCACTCCGGGCGCTAGTTTCGGAGCGACGCCATCAGTGATATTGAAAAACGAATCGCGACCGACGCCAATGGTGGGAACGACAGGCGTCCCAGTAGGATCTAAAATCGCAATCTCGAAGGCGTCCCTGATGGAGCTTTGGTCGGTAGTATCGAAGATGAGATCCGTAAACTTGAACTGCAGCGATTTCGTCGTCGACGCCAATATCACCGGCCGTTCAATATGAGTAACGAATCGCTGCTCCTCGACAAGTTGTATCGGCGATCTTCCCTTCAAGTCAGGTATCGTCGTTTCAAAGGCAAGGAGCGAGTCGTCGACGCTGCGATTCGCGTAGAACAAATCGAATGTGTATTTGCGACCTTCAATCAGTCCAAAATTATTGAGCGATTTCTGCTGCCCCACCTCGTCGTGGACGCCGCCAAGATCGACGAACAGCCTTCCGTCGATGAAGATCCATAGGTCGTCACTCGCCTTCAGGATACTGATCAACTGATTGGCGTGAAAAGTAAACTCGGCGTGCAATTCCAAGCTGAAGCCGTAATTGTGATCCTCTGACACTTCATCGGCGTCACGATCGCCGGAGCCGCCGTCTTGATCGTCAATAGGAGGCTCATAGTTCGGCGAACCCGAGCTGCCGGCAAACATCGCCGCATCGGCTGGAAAGAATTCATGCGTCGTCGCCACTAAATCTTGGTTCCCGGCGGCGCCAGTGGTTCCCACGAATTGGAAGACGCCGGCACGCGTTGAGTCTTCAATAATGTGGGCTGTCACCTGGGCCGAGCGATTCACCCCGGATGCGTCATTGAACCACTGGGCGAATGCGGCCATTCCATTTAGTTGTGGCCCATTCGGCAATCCAGGAGGCGAGGCGTTGTACTCCGGACCAGCGAGCGAAAGCCCGTTGAATACTAAGCCCGGAGTCTCCGTCGTGCCCGCGTACGACTGGAAATCAGGATGTGGTTGCGTTGTGCTTCCGAAAGTTGGAATCCAGGCTGCAGCGTGGAAATCACGAACCGTGGCGGGCAGCTCAATCACCGGTCTTACGGCCAGGGAATCGACGCCGCCCAAGAGCTCAGGCTGCGCCGAATAGGGATTGACGTTGTCCGTCCACAGGAACTTATCGAGCTGAATGCCGTCTTCTCCCGAAGCCAGCTCCAACGTATGCGTGGGGCCTGCCGCGAGATTGATGCCAGAGACCACGGTGAGCCAGCGCCACCCTGGTCCCGGCGTGGGCTGCCATTCAGTCCAGCCGCCGCCGTTCACACGCCACCATAGCGAGTTTGCGCCCTCGTTAGGTGCGACGACGCGCATCCACAGCCGAAAATCGCCGGTCTTCTCGACGGTAAAATCGTACTTGGCGATGCTCGCCGTCGCCGCAGTAGGCGCACTAGCGACAGTCGAATCGCCCGTGTTGAAGACGCTCAGCAGGCGACTGCCCGAGGCGGTCAAATCGCCGACGACTTCCAGTCGGGGCGCACTGCCGCTCGGCGGCGTGAGCAACGTCGGTCGCTCGGCTTCGCGCCACTGAAACTGGCCGAAGTATTCGAACGCCCCGATGTCAACGACCGTCTCGTCGCCGTTAACGTTCGGCTCGCTGGGATCGTTGTAAAAACGCGTATAGTTGACGCCCCGCTGATCACCCTCCAACAAGGTTCCAAAAGAGTCGCGAGGCGCCTGAGCGTTGGCTCCCGCATCAATCGCCACGCTCGTCGGCGTCAGGGAATAAGTTTGCGTCGGCCCGCCGTGCCAACCAAGGCTCCCCAGGCCCGGACTGGCTCCGCTAGCTAGCAGGATGTTCGAGTTGACGGCGGTCATGCTGCCAGTCCCGCCGAACCCGACGAGGTTGTACGAGCTACCCACCTTGGCGTTGCCGGAGATGTTCTCGGTGGTCGTGGTGGTGGAAACGTTGTCAGCGACGATCGTGTTGTGAATCAAAAAGCGATTGGCGGTGTTGCCGGCGATCGCCAAAGCGCCGCCGCTGGAGGTGGCGGTGTTGGCGACAATCGTCGAATTGACGATTGTCAGCGGCGGGGCTGACGACGTGTTGCGAATCGCGCCTCCTTGGCCGGCCAGCGCCTTGTTCCCGGAAAACGTGCTGTTGACGATGCTGGCGGTGCCCGTCTCGTCGGAGCCGTCCAAATACAGGGCGCCGGCGCTATTGGCTTCGTTGCCAATAAACGTGCTGCGTTCGATGACCAGTGCGTTGGCCAAGTTGGAGCCGGAGTAGATGGCTCCGCCCGATCCGCCAACAGTCTTGTTACCAACGAACGTGCTATCGGTGACCTTCAGCGTGCCGGTGGCGCTGGTCGACACGGCGGCGCCGTGATTGCTTGACTCATTGCTGTCGAAGACAACGCGGTTGAGCGTAAGCGTTCCATTGTTGAGAACGCCGGCGCCCCGATTTGTGCCCGTCAGGCGACCGTCAAGGAACGTCAGGTCGTTGATAGTCGCGACCACGCCGCTGTTGACTTGCATAATCCGCGTCAGATCCTCGCCGCTGATGGCTAGCGCGCCAACCCCAGGCCCAGTGATCGTGACAGCGCTGGCAACAAGGAGCGTGTCGGGCGTTGACGTGCCCCCGCCGATATCCTGCAGTCGCAGCTTCTGCTGGCCGCCGCCGCTAAAGAGGGACGTGGCAAACTCAATCGAATTGGATCCAGAGATGGCGTCGGCGACGGCGAGCGCCTTGCGCAACCCCATATCGTCGGGTACCCCCAGGCCGACCGGCAGATCGGCGAGCGTATCGACGATCAGCGGTGCGCCGTTGTATCCCGGGCCGCTCAGGTAGCTCGCAGGTACGCCCGTGATCAGTTCAAGCGGCGTATCAAGCAGCGTCAGCGTGAGCTTGGCGGTCTGGCTGTTGACGACGATGTCTTGCGGCGTGGCGCTCGCCAGATTGAAATTGCTGAACTGAAAACCAAACGCCGCCGAGAAGTCGAGCCTGTCGAGACCGCTGTCATCCTTGATCTGCAACGACGTATTCTGCTGGATAGGCCCAGCGACCGTGAACGCGTCGTTTTGATCGCCGCCCGAGAACCACGCCGATTGAACCCAGGCGGGCGAGAAGCCGACTGTGTCGTAACCCGCGCCTGTCCGCACGTAAAAGCTCCTACGGGAGGTCGGCATGGAGGTCGATTTGATGTTGACGTTCAAATCGCCCGTGATGCTCATGGAATCCGTGTTAATCGTGACGGAGTCCTTCCCTTCGCCCCCGAGCAGATGCCAATTGTTGCCCGTATCTTTGAAGATGCCGCCAGAGAGCTCTCGCTCGCTCACGACGACGCCGCCTACCGAAAGCCTCGCCACGATCGTGTAGTCGCTCGTGGGATCGGTGATCGTCGTTGGGTTGAAACTCCATTCCGTCGGCGAGCCGGACAAGACGCCGCTAGTGGCGAGAAGCGTCTCGACCGGACCGCTCGGCGTCTGTCGCACTTGATAGGCGGACAGGCTGCGGGCACCGCTGGGCGTTCCCTCCGGCATGCGGTATTGGACCCTCAGCATGCCGCCATTGGAGGTCGTCGTGTCGGTCCCGATGAAGCTGGAGATCGACGCTTCCGCGATTCCGTAGGTGAGGTCGACCACGGGGCGCCGCGAGGAGTCGGGATTCTCTTTCGAGCCGTAATTCACGAGCGTTTGATTTGGCTGCGTTTCTTCGATGCGAAGCAGCAGACGCGGAGTCGTCGGCGCCGCGTGGGTTTCCGAAACGCTTCCCTGCCAGACGCTCAGGTCAGCGTCGTTGACCCAGCCATCGAAATTGCCGTCACCCTGTGAGAATCGCGTGGCGACGCGGCCGTAATTCTGGGACCATCGGCTGTAGTCCGCACCCGTCGTGTTAACGTTGGTAAAGAGGTCGGTCACATTGTCGAGCGTGTAGTTGCCGCGCCCTGTGTTCAGCCTGGAGAAAAAGGCCGCGATGTCGGCCGTCGTCACTTGACCATCCCAATTGGCGTCGTTCCGGTAAAGGAGGTCGTCGACCACCTGCTGAACGTCTCCGTACTGCGCCGCATAGGCGTCCCAGTGGCGGACTGCCTGGTAAAACGCTTCGATGTCGCCGAGCGCCGCCCCGTAGGCGCCCGCGACGGTGACGGCTCCGTCGACGTTGCTATCGCCAACGAGCAGCGCCCGTTGGGCGGCGATGGTGATATCAATCACGTTGGAGCCGCTCGCAACGTTCCACGTGTTGCCCGCCCATTCGCGGAAGCCGGAGCTGATGCCCAGATACTGGCTCCAGGAATAAGTGCTTTCGTCGAACGGCGTCGTTGGGTCGTTCCACGTTTGATAGTGGGCGCTGATCTTATGGTTCGCGCTCGGTTGGCCGTCCAGGGTCTTGAGCGTGAGCGTCGCTTGGGTGGGGAGCTTGCCCTGGTGACTGCTCAAATCGACTGATAATAGCGACACGATGGTATTGTCGCCGCCCGTTCTTCTGACGGAGAGGCGGTCGTTGTAAATGACCTCTTGTGAATTCGCGGCGACGTACCTATCTCCGGCAACGTCCGCCGTCAACGCTGCGCTACTGAAGCCGACCCCCTGGACAATCGTCCCTTCGACCATCGCCTGCTGATCGCCCAGTTCGACCCTAAGCTGCGGCGTGAGATTGATTGAGCCCTCTTCAACGAACGCCAGTACGCGTTCGGCGTTTCCGGAGATAGATCGAATCACCTCTTGGTTACGTCTGAGACCGGTGAAGAGAGTGTAGTACAGTTCGCCGCTGGCCAGCAGTTCGTCACGCAGCGCTTGAGCCGCCTGGTTGACCTGCTCATCGGTGCTCTGGAGGTCGGCGGCAATGCGGTCCGACAGCAGCAGCGTCGCACGACCGACCTGCCGAGCATCCGCTGCCGCGGCCTCTTTCTCTTCCGCCGTCAGCGCTGCCTGCTCTTCAGTCTTCGCAGCCTGAGCGCTGTTTCTCAGCGCCATATAGACGCCCAAGCGGGCCTGGTCGCTGAAAGGCAGCATGCCTTCGCGGCCGACACCCTTGGCAACGCCATTGAGTCGCTCCAACGACGCTTGCTCGGCCAGCTCAGGCTCCATTCCCTGCAAGTCGGCAAACTCGCCTTGGGCGTCGAGGGCGCTCATCCACGACTGCAACTGAGCCGCCTCCACCGGCGACACTTCCTGGCTGGCTCGTTCCAAGCGGTCGGCGAGGAACTGCTGACGGAACGCCTGCGACTCGACGTCGATGAGCAGTTCGATCTCGCCGAGCTTCGTCTCGTCAATCCGCAGCTCTAGCTGCAGCGTATGGAGCGAATCGTCGATTTCAGCTACGCCCGGCCGAAGGCTGACGATGGCTCGCGGGGCTCCTGTCGCGTCGTACTCCGTCCGCACCACGAACTGATCGGAGGTGCTGCCGTCGGCCCGTTTCTGCGAGAGCAGCACGTAGGACTGACGCGGCAGGACGACTCCCTGCGTGCCGTAAACATCGGTGACGCTCGTGCTCGATAGCTGGCTCTCTGACGTCGGCGCGGCGGGGCCGCTGACGATGATGATCGGATCGTCGAACTCGGCCTCCGGCAGTTGCGAGGTCGAGAGCATCTGCCGCGTCTCCAGCGGCTCCATGCGCATCGAGCGAAACCACTGCGGCTTCGCTTTTCGCACCCGGCGACGAAAGCCTAGCTTGGCGAGCGTGCGACTCCAGCAGATCGGATGATGGCGCATGGTGCAGACTCTCGCTGTGAGTCGAGATCGCGCCGACGTCTCTTCATCGCACGCAACGCCCGACTGAGCGCGAGATCCATGCGCGAAACGAGAAAGTCCGGGCGAATCGACGAAGAGTTAGAATTGCTGTTCCGGATACGGAATCGTGGAGTGGCCGCAGAATTGGCGCGAAAAAGTCGACTGCCGCGTCCACGGCCTGACGAATTGACGCCTTTTATAGCGGCTTGCCCGAAGAATGCAACAAATTTCTCAAAACCCAATCAGGTTCAATGCGATTTAGGAATTCGTCGGTCTTAAGCGATGGAGGCGGTAGTCGTCGGGACGCCTCAAGAAGGAACTGCCAGACCGCATAGAAAGCGGCATGAGCTGGATAAGTAGGCGACGAACAGAATCGGCGTTATCCGACCATGGCCGATTTTGCTTCCTGCGTTGGCCCGCAATCTAGACTCTGCTCGCTCAAATGCCAACCTTTGTCGGCAGAACCGGCCGTTTGAGCGTTTCCAAGCAGTTGCTCACTGCTGCGAGTGCGCTGAACGCTCGAAGGGAAACCTGCGGCAATAACAATTAAGCAGCCGGCAAGCCAAGATCGCTCAAAAGTTTGAGCGACTTCTCTTCCCGCCCCTCATTGCACTTAGCTCCCTTCTTTCTTCGCAGCCGGATCAGAGCTTCGGCATGATCAGCCCCTAAATCTCGGAACGCATCGTACGTCGCTGCTAGTTCCAAGACGACGGCATCTGCCGCAGCCATTGTCGCAATCTCATGCTGGAAGGCAGACACGTCATTGATCGGCCCGTCGCCGCAACTCTCAATGACGTAATAGGGGTTCCCGCCGTGCGAGAGGCATTCCTCCTTCACGTAGCCCATCGTCTCCAAGAGCCCGATATCAGCGTACAAACTCTCGCTGTAAGGCCCGTAGAAGTGAATCGTGTAGCCGTAGTCGGTCGGAAAACTGAGACTCTGAAGCAGCTTCACTTCTTTCTGCAATCTAGTCCGTCCGACGACCTTTCCTTCGGGATGAGCTGCGATGAGAGCCGCTAACCACAAGTAATTCTCACGGGCCATATTTCAGTCCTTCCATAGAAGCGGCTCAGCCTGCTTGCGGACATCCTCACGCACGCTAGCTGGATAGTAGTATCGAAGTAAGTTGTACTTCTTGGTCAATTCGTGGATCGACTCCGCCCGCTGGCTGAGTTCAACCTGTTTGCCTGACGAGTCAGCGATGTAAATCTGCGTTGCAGGCTTCTCCGCATCTGGATTGTAGAGCTTGTAGGCCGTGTCGCTAGGTGCGTCATATTCGAACGAATACTCCACGTCACACCCCGCGGCCGATAGGATCTCTTTGACTTTCTCGGAAAACTTCGTCACTCGGTGACCAGGGACGTCGCTCGCCTCAGTCGCCTTGAACAGTCGACGATACAGCAATCCCTCTGCCAATTCATTCAAAATACCGTCGCTGGCAGTCGTACAGGCCTTTGCAAACTCAGTCAGCGTATGATCGTCGAGCAAGAGATACTCTCCAAGAGCGATCTCTCCACGGAAAGCGGAAACGCAAACCCTTGGTGCGTCAGGAACCACCTTGGCCCGATCTTCGTCACTCTCGCACCCGTCCAGCAAGGCCTTATACCGACGAAACAGCAAACGCAGCATCACCTCCGCCGAGCGCGTCGTCTTGTGAAAGTAGACGCTACGGTACATGTGATAGCGGGCAAAGACATACGATTCAGCCGCAAACAGAGCCTTGCTGCCCAAGAAGAATCGCCCCTTATCGCTGTCGACGTTTAAATGCTGGAGTAGCCAGGCAACGTCAAATCGTCCGTAATCTGTGCCCGTCGAGTAGCTATCTCGCAGCAGGTAATCGAAGCGATCCGCATCCAGCTGGCTTGTTACAATCTGGGTAAGGTAGGCAGGGATGTCTGCCTCGGTACGCTCCTCCTCTTCAAAGTCCTCATCGAAGAAGATTTTAAGACGTTCCGGCAGATCAAGATCCTCGCTGAAGCCAGCAAGCAGCTTATTCACTTGCGTCGAATCGTCGGTGATGATCTCCAGCGTTCGTTTCTCATGGTCATCGCCGGTAATCTTCTCGAAAGGCCCGTGGCCTAAGTCGTGAAGAAGTGCAGCCGTGAGTACGACGACTCGATGTTCGTCAGTGATGCACTCCGGGCACATCTTCGCAATCCTGTCCAGGAACTGACGCGCTAATTGCAGCACGCCAATGGAATGTGCGAACCGACTATGATCAGCCCCCGGAAATACCAACTGACTGACGCCTAGCTGCTTAATGCGACGCAGCCTCTGAAACTCCTTCGAGTTGATGAGATCCAGCAACAGCCTGTCCGTGGGCGTGTCGTCAAACGGCACGATGTTATGGACCGGATCGCGAATGATTTTCGGCCACGAACCGCTCATATCTACTCCCACCCTTTGCTTGTAATCCCCAGGCTGTTGCAATTCTCAGTTACCGCCCGCAGGTTGTAGGTCTTCGAGCCGCATCGCGAGGCCTTGTCGTGGTTTCTTGGGGCGAGCTGGAGCGTTCATCTTCGCCACGATCGCCTGAAGTTCCTTCACCTTGAATAGCCGGTAGTTGTTCACCGGATGTCGATGCTCGGCAATCTTTCCAGCGGCCCCCCACGCTCGAATCGTGTTGGGGCTGACTCCGAGCATTTCGGCCGCTTCCTTGACTCGCACAAACGCTACTTGAGCTGGCACGTCTAGCTCCTTGAAAAGACGGCAGAACTCCGCACTTCCGACCCCCAACCTTATCAATTGTTCCATCTCCCTTCAATCCGCAGGCGACCAATCTGATTTCTGCCTCACCAGCTCTGCTAACTGTTTCGAAGTAGACGCACACATAGGTTGACGTGCGCGGTCCGCAACGCGGGCAGAGTGACTACGCCGAAACCAACCTCTAACAACTTCGCGGGAATTGGCCCCCTTTGAGAAGAATTTGCTTAGCGCAGCAATTCTGGCACAATTGTGCCTCAACTTAATTTGGAGGAGGTACCTATATGACTAACGAAACAAAAACAGAGCCGAAGAGGAAGGAGAAGAGCGAAGGAGCCAAGAACGGTCCTGAGCACGTAATCCGTGACGGCGGAATCGCCGCCATGATATGGCGACGCGAGTCCACGACTGGCTTTCCGTACTACGAGTACAGCATCAGCCGCAGCTGGAAGAACCAGGCCGGCAAGACGGGTTACTCGCAGAACTACTTCAGCAGAAACGAAGCTCAGCTGATCAACGTGATTGGCCAGGCAACGAAGTGGATTGCAGACGCAGAAGCCAAAGACCAGGCCGGGCAAGCCGAGGCCTTAGCTGCGTGAGCTTGGAACAGCATGGGGCAGAGCATGGCCGCGACGCGGCCGGCGAGCCCCCACCAAACAACACCGAGCTGCCATCTGACGCCGCTCAGTTAGCCGACGCCGAACTGCAAGAGAGGTACGCTCGGCGGAGCGAAATGAGAGTTAATCACTCGTCTCGGGTTCGCCGGCCAACTGAGAAATTCGAGTCACGAGTCTGTCAACTCCTATTGAGCCTTTGACCAGAAAGTCCACCGCGCCAAGGCGTTTGGCTTCGGTCATGGTTATGTCCCGCGTATCTGCTGAATACATCACGACCGGTACGTCGTTCTGGCCTTCCCCCGAATCATGTACCAGCTGTAATGAGAGAATCAGGGTTAGTGGATGTTACTCCGCTGGCCCTCCGTAGCGAAGGGGCCTGCTGCGGGGTAGCCGAAGCAGGGCCCGGAGCGGAGGTGGGCCAGCGGGCGGCGAACTCGGCCGGAGGGACGTACCCCAGCGAGCTGTGCGGCCGGTAGTGGTTGTAATCCAGACGCCAACGATCGACGCACCAGCGGGCGTCCTCCAACCCCAGGAACAGCTCGCGGTCAAGCAGCTCTTGCCGGAAGCGGCTGTTGAAGCTCTCGATGTAGCCATTTTCCCACGGGCTGCTCTTGGCTACGAAGAGCGTCTTCACGCACGCTCGATCGAGCCAACGTCGAACGCTCCCCGCGACGAACTCGGGGCCGTTGTCACTGCGGAGGTGCTCGGGCGCCCCACGCACCGCGAACAGGTACCCCAACACGTCCAGGACCTGCCGGGCCGTGAACGACCGCTGCACCTCGATCGCCAGGCTCTCACGAGTGAACTCGTCCAGCACGCACAGCATCCGCAGCTGGCGGCCTCGCTCCGTATAATCGGTGACGAAGTCGTAGCTCCAGATGTGGTTGGGATGCTCCGGCGCCTTGCGCACGCAGCTGTTCTCGCTGCCGCCGAGGCTCAATCGCCTGCGTTTGCGTCGTTTTTTCGCGACCTGCATCCCGTGCTCCTGCCACAGACGCTCCACCCGCTTGTGGTTCACTTGGTGGCCTCGCTTCCGCAGAGCCTCGTAGACCTGAGGGCTGCCGAAGCAAGGCCGCTCCGCAGAGATACTTCGCATCTCGGCCAAGAGCTCCTTGTCTTGCTCGGCTCGCTTTGACGCGTAACGCTGCGTCGCCCGTGGCTGGCCCAGCACGCGGCACGCACGGCGCTGGGAGATCTTTTCGGGCCCCAAGCGGCGGCCGACCGACACCACGGTCCGCCGCTTCCGCTCGGGGCTCACCAGTTTCCCTTCGCGGCTTCCTTCAGAATCTCCATGTCCAGAGCTTGCTCGGCCACCAGCTTCTTCAACCGCGTGTTCTCCTTCTCCAGAGCCCGCAGCTGCTTCGCCAGGTCGGGAGCCATGCCCCCGTACTTCTGACGCCAACGGTAGTACGTCTGCTCCGTCACGCCAAGCGTCCGACAGACCTCCGGAACCTTCTGTCCCTTCCCCAAACCGACGTCCGCCTGACGCAGCTTCTCGATAATCTGGTCCGTCGTGTGTCGCGTCTTCTTCATCTCAAGAATCCTCCAAAACCGGGGACCGCCCGGACGGGATTCTCTCATCTACGCTGGCTCAGTTTGAGGGGGGAAGACCAAGTTTAGGCGATGGAAGTGGAAGTCCCTTCAATTCGCGACGGGTTGCAGCAATTCTGCGCGACTGGGTTTCTGGGCAATCGTTACTCCAACTTGCGAATACTTACGGCGACCGCGTTGAACCTGACAGCGACAGACGTTTGACTGACTTCTCCAAGTACCTGTTTAGCAAGCTGCTGACTCAGGCTTCATGGGGATTAGGGGCGTTGGAGGGTGTTTGCCTTGCCGGCAATGAAGAGTTGCAAAATAGGGACGCCGCCTACGTTCCGTCTATGGTTTACTTCGGCGTACCCGATAAAGCGGCGGTGTGGCTGCGAATGGCTGGCGTCCCCCGTGTCGTAGCATCAGGATTGGCAAGCCAATGGCCGACCCAAGACACTGTCCCAAATTCCTTCAAACAAATCAGAGATTGGGTGGGCGGAATTGGAGATAATGAATGGACGCGATCCATTCCAGGCGGAACTAATCTAAACGCCGCCCAAATGAGGCTGCTCTGGCGTGAGTTCTCTCAATAATCCCGCCGTTGGTGCGCCGTTGGTGCGCCGTTTCAGAATCGCCTAGACGTATAGCATTTGCTGCTGTCTTTTAATCCGTAGGTCTCGGGTTCGAGTCCCGACAGGCTCACTTGTACTCTCGTACAGTGAGGCAATGAGCGGGTCGTCGCCGGTAATCTCGGCGGCGACCGGCTTTGCTTCCCGCTGGCTGCGGACGGTTACGGCTCCTGACCGCAGTTGCTTCTGCAGCGAGCTGCCTGCGGTCTGACTGACGGCCGCTCGAAGTCGCTCTCTTGAACTCGTCGATACAACTCATTAATCGCTGCCTCGCTGCGCCCGCGCTCGCGTCGAAGCCCGGTCAGTAGAGTCATCGGTCATCTTTAAAGGATAGATGCATGACGTCGTTCACCTGTTCGGACTGCGGGCACAGCCAGGAGGCGAGCGACGGCAAGGTCGGCAAGCCGGCGACTTGTCCCAAGTGCGGCAAGCCTGGGATGGTTGCGGAATCGTCGCGCGTGTACGAACTCGTCGAAGCGGGCGATGTTGGTCCGCGACATAATCCGCATCGTTACGTGCCGGCCCTGCTGCTCGCGGTGGCGCTGCTAACCGCATGCTCCGTGACGCTGCAATTCCTGACCCTGATCCGAGGAAACGGGACGTCGGTCAAGGAACTCAATTCCGTGGGCAACGCAGAACGCGGCAAGATGATTACAGATCTTCCGTTGACGCGACTCTACGTCGATCAACCGTTCAGGGTGAATGTGCAAACCCCCATCGCTTTGCAAGATTCGTTCGAAGGATTTCCCGTGCGGCTGACGGAGATCGATTCTCACGTCGAATTGCCGGTTGACATTCATCGCGTCTCGACGGAAGACGAGCTGCAGGTCTTCATGAGGGGGCACTTTATCACTGACCCGCTTCCTGTTGAAGTTTCCGAATAGGCGGCTTCGCCGGAAGATCCGCGCCGCCGGCGCTGCCTGACGAATTGCGTCCCTCTTTGGCGTCGGTTGCCGACGAAATGCGGCGCGACGCGAAATGCGTTCGGCGGTGCCGATTCAGGTTGCGAAGCGTCGGTGCGGCGAAGAACGCCTAGTTTTTGCGAGTCTGCCAAGTCTGCCAAGTCTGCCGTGTCAGCCAACAGTTTTTGTTGGCCATCTCGATCAATGCGTCCGTTATCGCGTGCGGAGCAGACGATTTGCGCCAGGCGCGGCGCGTGGCAACGCCCTTCGTCGCGCGACGGGATGCGAAGGTTGGAGATGTCAAAGAAGGGCGTCGGTTAGGCTTTCGGCCGGACAGGCGCCACGCGACGGCTTCGTGGGCGTCGGGGCGGGGTCCGTCAGCTGAAAGCCTAACCTACGTCAACCTAGCAGGTAGCGCGGCCATTTTCTGTAGCGAAGTCGGCGGATTGTTTTGCTGACGCGGCCACACCGGAACCGACGACCGTGGCGCTACTGCTTATGGCGGCGGCCGGCGCGATCCTTCGGAAGCGCTCGGCAGCGTCGAGAGCACCGAAATTCTATTGAAACATTCTTAGCACCCTGCCGATGTCGAAACGACCGGCGAGTCCTAAACTCTCACGGGCAATCGTCGCGCTGGGCGATAGGAGCGAGCCTCAGTAAAAAGTAACGTGAAGTCGCCCGCGGCGTATAACGCGTGGAGCGCTGTCTGGTCCTTAGGCGCGGCTGCCATCGCTTGGAGATTTTCGCTAGTGGCGAACGCTTCAGCGAGTGAAGCCGCCACTTCGCCAAAATGGTCGCCCCAAACTGCGAGGTCGGCCGCGTCGACCACGCCGCTATGGTCGCCGTCGGCTCCGCTGCCCACCGGACTAACGGAAACGCCGAATTGTCGCTGCCAGAGAAGAAAATCGCTGCCATCGACTGCGCCGTCCCCGCTGTAGTCGCCGGCCTGTGAAACGTCGAATGTGGCTTCGACCAACACCGACCACGCGCCGGCCGGGGTGCGAATTCGCGCCTTAATCGTTTGCCCGTCGGTGATCGCAATCGGCCCCGAGTACGTCTTGACCGCAGGCGAAGGATTGAGTTCTCCGCCAATCAGCCGGGGATCAGTTACGCCGTCGGTCGTGTAATAAATCGTGCCCTGGCCGTTCGCATCCATCGTCAGCATCGTTCCCGGCGAAACCGATCCGCCGGGCGGCGAGAGCACCGCTGGAGTGACATACAGACCATCGTTTCTTAGGTGATTGAGCACGAGCGACGTCCGGTTTGGGAAGTACACGTTGAACAACCAGTTCACCTCCGTGGTCCACGTTGCCTTCGTACGGGGCGGTTCGGTCTTCGAATCGCCCCATCTGGCCGATTCGGCAATGACGGCGGCGTCGACCTGATCCTTCCGCTCCTGCATGCGGGCGGCGTTGGCTGCGGGCGTCATTGGTCCGTCATTCAGAAAGTATTGCGTCGCCAACTCAATGACGCGCTGCCGATATTCGGGGTGAGCCAGTAGATCCTGGTGCAGGTAGGTGGGATTAAAATAATCGTAGTTGCTTTGGTTGCCGTTGTTGAAGGGACCGGTGCGATCGATGGACCCGGAGCCATGCACGTTGCCGGCGGCGCCCAGTGAGTGTTCATTGTCGTGAATGAAAAACTTAAACCCTTCGTCGGCCGCCACGCGATTGTAGATGCCATACCAATTATTCGCTTGGTTATCGCCCAAGAAGGCCGAAATTCCCGAATCATATCCGCCCGTGTAAGCGATGATCAGCGCGTAGTTGATGATGTTGTCGACGTCTAATAGCACCGGCAGCGCGGGGTTGCGCGTGCCGTCGGGATTGAGTCCCTGCATCGTGTAGTAATTGTTGGCGTTGGCCCCAGGGTTGTTCGCCAACGCCTGGGCCAGATTGAACAACTGTCGCCACGCAACGTCATTGCCTTCGTTGACCGCGGTGGGGATGCCGTCGTTCAGGCCGTGTTTCAAGATGTCGTAGTCTTCCGGCTGCCCCCCGTAGTAGTTCGCCGCATAGTTTTCTTCGACGCGTTCCTGCGTTTGGAAAATGCCCCAGTACTGGCCGTTGAGATAGAGGTGGTAGTACCGGCTGCGGGTGTAGGGGTCGCCAAGGTCTCGCTGCAGATCGCGACCGAATACCTCGCGCAGCATCGTGTGCTGTTGATCGCCGGACGTCGCCCACGCGTAATTCTGATCGGACCGCAGATCGATCACATCGTATTGGTCGACGCCCTCATCGCCGAACATGGGGTAGTCGAGCTTGCCGTCGCCGTACTCGCTGCGGAAGTATAGTCGGAACGCGTGCTTGGGGTTCCAGCCGCCACGGCTGTAGCCGCCGCGAATCCGCAAGCCGGCGCTCGTGGCGAAGCCTTCCGCCCCATTGGAATTGATGAGTTCCACATTCGTCGGCCGCTCCCAGTCGCGGCCGTCCGCCCCAGCGTTGACGTAGATGCCGTACGCCGGGTCAAACAAGTTCCCCGAATCGGTCGTGATCGAGATCGCCGGCAGCGATGACAGTGAATCCTTCACGGCCTGAGCGCCGTACAGCGCAATGATCTGGGGATCGATTCCGTAGTTCATCTCCTGCCCGTTGACGCCGCTGGGCGGAAACCCAGGCGGAACTTGTCCGAGCGGCGACTGATTGATCACGTCGTCGAGGAAGATGTACGTCTGCGGAATGACGTTCGACGGCTTGTATCCCGCCTTGAATGCCGCCACGCGAAGGTTCGTCGTGCTGGAAATACTCAGCGGCGTCGTATAAACGGCGCCGTTGATAGGCGTGCCCGCGGCGTTGACCGTCGGCGTCGATCCGTCGGTCGTATAGAGGATCATCGCCCCGGCCAATTGAGTGCTGATCGCCACCGTCTGCGTCGACGTGTAGTAACCGTGCGGGACGCTGAACGCCGGCTCATCGACGAATCCCAGATGATTCAGGCCATTGCCGTAGCCGGGCGTCGGCACGTCGAAGTACCCGAGCTGCTCGGGGTTAATCAGCGTCGAGGCCTGAGCGATTAGCTCCGGCGCGATCAACATGTCCGAACCGCCATTGACGTTCAGCGCATGGATGGCAAGCACGTTCTGGCCGACGTGCAGTTTCGAGATCACATGGCTGGCTTCGAAATCTAGGAACTGCTCGCTCAGGGCGTCGTCGTGCAGCCCGGTTGCGATCGAATTCCATTGGAGCGCCTCGGGGGCGTTCGCCTCGGTCAGATACTCGCCATTGAGATAGGCGACGAACCCATCGTCGTAACGCATCCGTAAGGTTAGCCTATCGATGCCAGCCAGCGAAGTTAGCGTGAATGGAATGCGCACGTACAACGAACGCGTCGTGTTCGGCACCGTCGTCCCAATTTCCGCCGTGTAATTCACGGGGTCGCCAGGACTGCTCTCATACCCGAATCCCGTCGGTCCCACGATGTTAAACACGGCGTCATTGAAGCCGACGTCTCGCCACGTCGTGTCGTAGATACTGCTGTTGGGGACCCAACCGCGACCTATGGCGCCATTCGCGATTATCGTCGTGGCGGCGCCTGTCGGCTCCATAGCAACGCCGTACGACACGTCCTCCACCTGCCGCGGCGGTTTAGGATCGTATTCGTCAATCACGGTGGATCCGTCAGCAGCGACAATCGCCAGATATTCGCCGTTCGCGGAAATAGCGAAGTTTGTGTGTAACTCGCCGCCAGCGAGGACTGTGTCCTTGTTTGAGGCGAACACAATGAGATACCCGCCTGGATCCAGCGACGTTCCGGCAGGGAACGTCCATTGGTCGAGATCATCGTCCTTGTCAGTGAGATGCAATCCCGCGAGGTTGACGAGGTCGGGGCCGGAGTTATAGATCTCGATCCAGTCCGACGAATCGCCGTCGGCGTCGAGCAACGACTCGTCATTCGACGCGACAAACTCGGTGATGCGAAGCATCGAAGCGTCGAGCGGCATGCGGCGCTCAAGCGTCTCGAACGTTAGGCCACGGCCGCGGTGCGCGCGGCCACGCAAGTCTTTTCTGAAAATTCTCAACGCTGCTCCCTGTTCACAATCTGTCCGTTGGAAAACGCCAATTAATTGCTGCACGGCGTCTAGAGCAGTTTTCATTTCCGTGTAGCGGCCGTCATCCTGAGCGGAGCGAAGGATCTAGCGTCACGCGAGGGGCCAGATTCTTCGCTGCGCTCGAATGACGACTATTGGCCGCTACACGGAAATGAAAACTGTTCTAGGTTTCGCCGAATCTGCAACGACGCTCCACCAGCGTTCGCACAAAACACATGGCTTGCCGCTCGGAAAATGCCCGAGCGGCAAGCCAGTGTGCGTTCATCCTTTAATTCGGCTCAACTCGAGCACTAACGGCGTCGGCGCGTGCATCCCGCAACCACCCCGACGGCTGCTAGCGCCAGACCCAGCGTACCGGGTTCCGGAACCGCTCCGGCCACGGCTTCGGCTGAGCCGAAACCGCCCTTCCAAGTTGCGAGATCGGCCGCGCTGAGAGGATTCGGCGAACCGCCGCGCTGCCACACCAGGAAGTCGGCGCCGTCGACGTCGCCGTCCAGGTCGAAGTCGCCCGGCTTTGCAACCGGACCCGTGCCCGGACCAGCGACCAGGCCCAAGCCAGGATTGGCCGGGATGAGCGCGTCGGGCAAGACATCCAGCACTAGCGGCGAGAAGGCGCCGCTGGCGAAGCCGGACGCGGTCCGGTCGCCAGGCGCCACCCACACCTGCAAGCCGGCGCCGCCGCCGAGCTCGAGCTGGAACGCTTCGAAGTTATAGTCGCCTTCTGCGAGCGTGATCAGGCCGCGAGCATTGGTATTGCCCGTGGCAAAATCGGCAATCAACCACGTGTCGGTTTCGCCGGCAGGCGTCCCGATCGCGGTGTTTCCATCGCCCACCGCCGAGGTGAAGTTCTGACCAACAATCCGCAGCGCGGCATTGTCGTCGGCAAACAAACCGAAGGTCAGCGTTTCGCCCGCAAGACCGTCCGTATCCAGAACCTTCAGCGACCCGTTGACCTGCGTGAAGAAATTGTCGCCGCCGCCATTGGGGAACAGATGGTGCCGCGTCGGCGAGATTGTATTGGCGGGCGCCGGACCAACGCCGTTCTCCCCGATCAGGATCACGTCATTCACCGTGCTCTGCCCCGTCAGGGTGGGGTTGGCGCGGAAAGTGAGGATCGCATCGTCGATGACCGCGCCGCCGAAGCCTTCGGTGTTCTTCACCGTCGCCGCGGCATTCAATTTAGCGGCCTGCTTGAACGGCCCAGAACCCGCCTTCACCGTCGGATCGCCGAGCAGCGTCCATTGGGGCACCCCAGGGTTGTTGACAAAGTCCCCCTTCGCGGTGCTGACCTCGTAGAACGCTCCGCCGCCGCCTTCCCAATTGACGTATTCCACTTCGTACTTGCCCGGCGCCAGGTTGATCAAGCCCTGGGTGTTGCTGTCGCCCGTGCCGTTGATGAACACCAGCGTCCCGTCCTGGTCGATGTAGCCGCCGTTTTCGACGGTACGCAAAGCGGTGAACTTGTGCTGCACCAACGGAGCCGCTGGCGTCGCTTGGGAAAGGATGCGCACAGCGAAGCCGTCGTCGCTGTGCATGTTGAAGGTGTAAGCGCCGCCCTGGCCGGCCGGCACCTGGATGGTGCCCTTCATCGTGGAGATAAAGTTGTCGTCAGCAACGCCAGGGGTGTCACCAATCGCTGGGAGCTGCGGTCCAGCGATGGCACCTTGGTTGCCGCCATCCTCTGGGTCATTGACGTCGAACGAGGCGAGCTGTCCATCGAGGCGCGTGCCTTCGCCCGCCGCGTAGAGCCTACCAATGGTGCCCCAGATGTTACCGGGGCCGCCGAGGTCGCGGACGCTCGTCGAGCCCCAGGTGCTGGCCGTCCCGGCGACGCCAGGCATCCGCGCCAACGGCGACGGAAAGACGCTCGGCAGGGCCGGATCGGGACGGTTGGCTGGGAGCGTCGGCGCGGTCGCAGCATTCTTCTCCCACTCGATGATAAAGCCCATGCGGGCGGCGCCGTTGTACTGGTTCTCATCGCCCGAGAACGCATCGGGCGCCGGCAGGTCCGCGCCGTAGCCGCTCTTGTTGTCATTCCAGTTCATCAAGGGGTCGTTCCGCAGATGGGCCGCGTCCTCGCCGCTCGGCACCAGATCCGCGTTGCCGGCATCGTTCGGTTCGCCCGCGGCCCAAATGACGGCGGCCAATGCGGGGTCTAGCGCTTCACCGGTGACCCATTTCCAGCCCTGCGTGAACGGATCGAGTGTTTGCGACGACTCCGTGGCGCCAGGCGCGGCGCCGACGCGGTCGGTCAGGCCGATCCACCGGTCGGCGATGCCGGGCGTGGTCGCCACAAAGTCATTTTCCGCCTGGCTTCTGATCGCCACAAGGTGGCCCACTGCGTTGCCGCCGGTCGGATCGGGGCGCGTGGCGGCGAACGCCATGGCTTCCGCAAAAGTGAACGGCGTGTCAACCGCCTCGTACACGTTCCAGAGGTTACTGGTCGGCCCACCAAATTGGCCGGTAAAAAGTTCGAGCGCGGAAGCGCGGTTGGCAGTGCCCAAAACTGACACCCCCAGCGCCGCAGCGGCGCCGATCGCTCCCCACCGCTTTCGCGACAATAGCGCGCTCGCGCGAGTCCAACGTTCCGCAAATTTCGACGACATTCTAGATTCTCCCGAAGATGTGATCTAAAGAGAAGACAGGGCGATTCCTTCGCCCGGCATGCCCGCACTGATGAGACCGCAATGAAAAGGCATTCCCGCCTGCATCGCACCGCAAACACAAGCCAAGTGGCGGCGGGCGCCCCCGCCGCCGCCACTTGAACTTTCTCGCTCCTCGTCAGCGGCACTTCTAGTGCCGCACTCGGCCTACTGGCGCCGCCGAGAAGCCCCCGTTAAACCAAGCGCGGTTATCCCGGCCAGCATGAAAGTTGCCGGCTCGGGAACTGGAACAGTCGCCACGTCCAGGCCCAAGCGAGCCCGGGCCGCCACGTCGTCGCCCAGCAGATAAAATGATCCGGCAGCCCCGCCGCCCAAACTCACGGAAACTTCGCCTTGGCCCCCCCCGCCGCGCTCGAACCAGCTGTATTCGGTGAGGTAGATCCCGGATGCTAGCGAGATCGGCGAGGAATCGGTATTCGTGTCGCCTTGCAGGGCATCCTGGAGGATGACGACGTCCGTGGGGTCAGTCAGGTCGTTGTCCTGATTCGTGTCGATCAAGAGGCGGCCGCCGTCGTCCGTGTTCGAGCGAAAAATCGCGTTCGTAATGCCCCCCGCGGGAACGACCAGATAGCCGAGGCCGACCACCATGAAGTCGTCGTCGTCGCTGGCGCCTGGAGCGCCGAGGCCGGGCGCGCCTTCGTCGTTCACGAAATCTCCGTCGCCTCCGCTATCGGAGAGGTTAAACACATTGCGGAACTCACTCTTGGGGAAGCCCGGCTCATTCGGGCCTGTGCGCAACGCGTCAGCCACTGCAAAGTTAATTACGTCCGGTCCATTGCCCCCCTTCAGGGCGCCTACGGTGCGAACGTCGGCCGGCGCGAGCATGCCAATGCCGCCGGTAGCATCGCCCAGGACGTACTGCGTCGGCAGGCCGTCGATGCGATATCCGGCGTCGATTCCCGCTCCGCCGCCGCGCTCGAATAACGTGACCTCAAAATTGTAATTGCCGACAGCGAGCGGTATCGCGCCCGATCGCTCCGGCGTGCCTTGTCCTTGCAGACCGCCGTCCGGCACAATCGACTCCGTGACGTCTTCGTAGATGCCATTCTGATTCAGGTCCAATCTGAACCGATTGCCGTCGTCGCTGTCCGTAAAGAAGTCGTAGGTCGCCGCGGTGTTTACCGTGAGCGTGCCCCAGATGCGGGCCGTGAAGTCGTCGGTGTCCGTCGCGCTCGGAATGTTATCGAGACCGGGGAATGGATTGTTGATCGCGAATTGTCCGCCGGCGCCTTGGCCTAGGTCGACTTGCGTCACCGTGCTGGTACCCACGAACCGCGACGGCCGAGCCCCCGTGTAATAAGAGTCGGCAATGGCCATCGACGTCACATCTGGATTGCCGACGACTTGATTATAAGTCGTGACTAGCCAAGCGGCGTTCGCATCTGGCACGCGTAGCGCGCATGAACCGGCCAATATGGCCACGAAAAGACCCAACGATGTTACCTTCATGAGCTGTCGCCTCCGGGTGAAAAACGTTTGCGCAGAAGCAGAACACGACTAAACAGTTGCGTTGCAACTGCCGGGCGCGGAGCCGCACATTAACTCAATTCATTGAGTCGCGACGCAGAACTGCTTCTACCCTGAATGACCAGACACGAAAAAACGTATGCCAGATCTCGTTCCACCCGCATGGCTTAGCTGTCCGCTAAGCCAAGTGCCTCACCCAAGCCGAAGAGAACCACCTGAATCGACTATGGGATTCAAAAGAAAAGATTGCCTGTCGCCTACGTTAGATCAGATGTCCCAATAATGCAAGAGTTTTCGTAAAAACTCAAAGCTCTTGCAATCTAACGGCGCCGCCAGGGTTTTTCTATTGAAAACTACCGATCTGAGAACGTGTTTTGAAATTGCCTGATTAAACGAAAACAGCTACGGCTCCCTGCCTTTGGTGCCAGCCGAAGGAAGGAGCCGTAGCATGAAAACGGAGTGCGAGTATCCCAGCGATGTGACTCATCGACAATGGCAGTT
>JBGSMO010000052.1:0-16002 GCA_041740115.1 Pirellulales bacterium | reverse complement strand
CTCGGCTCCGTCCCTGCTGGCGACTCGGCGGGAGCGTCAGCTGATCCACCGCGCGCATCGCCAATCGGCGGATGCCCCGCCGGCATCCCGGCGCCTCCCGGCATCGCGCCGCTCATCGGCTTCATCACGCCGACTAGTTCGATAAACGTCGCCTTCCCGTCGGCGGTCGGTTTTTCTTTGACGAGCTTGCCAATCTCCGCGTCCGTTAGCGGCGCTTGCTGCAGTTGATCGACCCAACGGGCTACGTTCCGAGCCACATACTCCGCCCACGCGCCCCCCAATGGCAGCGACGACACAGCCAACTCAAGCGTCTTCCCCTCGAACGGCACTTCAATAGTCGCCGCCCGCATGGCGCTCGCCGGCTTTTCGACCCAACCTTCAGGCAACGTCCAAGTCGGCGGCTTGCCGGCGCCGCTCAACTTGACTGTCGCAAGAAAATCATCAAACGACTTCCGCAGCGGATCGAGCCCTTCGCCGCGCGCGACGAGCTTGAAGAACCACGCCTGCCCGCCGCCCGCCTGCGGATCGGACGCCGGCTCCGCAACGATCGCCGCGAGCATATGATCGGTGCCGGCTTTCACCTCCTCGACGTCGATCACCGACCGCAGCGGCTCGGTGGCCGGCTGTTCGTAAGTCTTGATCGACGCCTTCTCACCGCACCCCAAAAGGGCCGTTGACAAAACGAGAGGACAAAGCGCGAAACGCGACAATCGCCAAGAGCGGCAAGTGAGCATCGATTTAGGCGGGATTGGCAGGAGCGAGAAAGGATGGCCGTGCGTCTGCCGCTACGGCCAGAATCATCCTGCCATTATAGGGGGAGCCCCCCGCGAAGGGATACCGCTATCCCTCGCTCAGCCGCGGGTCAACGACCCGCCGGAGCGGCGAGTAAAGACTAACCACCAAGGCACTAAGGGCACAAAGACGCACCAAGAAAGAGAAGGAAAACAAATACCCAGGAGCGTTGGCTTCGACTCCGCGTCGATCCCGATTCTTCTTTCCTGGCATTTCTACGTGCTTCTTGGTGTCCTTCGTGCCTTCGTGGTTAAACTTCTAAACCCTTTACGGGGCAATCTTCCCGCACTCTCACCGCAACCCGAACATCCCGCCCAACGACTCCAGCAGCGAGTCGTTCAGCGTCAGGTTGTCTTCCCAGCTCCAGATGTTCCGCACCATGTCGAGCGACAACACGCCGGCGAATAGCATCAGGAAGAAGCACGAGGCCAGCCCGAGGATGTTCATCAGCGTGTACTCGCCCTGAGCACGAGCCGCCGCCGGAGCCCCGGCGAACGCCGCCACTTCGAACTCGCCCGGCGCCCCGTCGCCGTAATCCTCCGAGAGCATCACGCCCTCGCCCTCTTCGATCTCAGCAAAAGCGTCATCGCCCAAGATTCCGGCTTCCTCGCCCCCGAGATCGCCCAGATCGGCGTCGAGCGCGATCACCTGCGAGCTGCTGTCGCCGTCGTCATCTTGCTCACCGAGCGGGGTGAGGCGGAAGTCGTCGTCAGTCTGCAGCCCAGGCCCCTTCGCGGCCGCCTGTTGGATATCGCTCCCAATGAGCGACAGGTCGGATTCGCCTTTTCCGCCGCCGAGTGTCAGCGAATCAAGAATGGCCGAGCCGCCGATCTCCAGCGGAATGTCATCAAGCGCCAGCCCGCTATCCCCAGGCGAGAGGTTGATGCCGCTGTCGCCGCTGTCGAGCGTGATGTCGCTGCCGCCGTCGGTGGCCAGCACGAAATCGTCTTCGTCGGTCGCCAGTTCCAGGTCGGAGGTTGGACCAGCGCCCGCCTTCGACTTGCCGGCGTCGAGATCGACTTCCGGCACCGGATCGGTCCCGTCGTCAATTTCCAAATCGTCTTCGATCATCAGATCGCTGTCGGGAGGGGCCTGCTGCTTCGCAAAGGCGCCCTTCTGCTCGCCGGCGCCGGCCGCCTCGCCCGGCGACAGAATGCGGCTCGATTCGGCCGCGAGGTCGAGTTCCAATTCTTCCAGGTCTTCAAACGCGCTGGTGGCGCCGGAGGCCTTGTCGAGTTCGTCGAGCACGCCCGAACCGGCGACGCCGGAGGAGAGGACGTTCGACGCCCCGCCAGCCAGAGCGACGTCGCTCCCGCCGAGGGCCAAATCGTCGTCGGTCACCAGTTCCAGATCCGCGTCGGGGGAATTCTGCTTGCTGCGGCCAATGATCGTGCTGGCGGCCGGCAGCGATTCGCCGAGCTCTTCTTCGCTCAGCAAGATCGAATCGGAAGGGTCGCTTCCGTCGTTGGTCTCGTCGTGAATGCTCAGCGCGGGATCGCTCCCGCCGGCGGTGACGGTGTCGTCCTGATCGGTGGCTAGTTCGAGCTCGCTCCCCAAGGAGAGGTCGTCGTCCGCCAGTTGCAGATCGTCAAGATCGTCGAGCCCGGCCAGCGGCGAGGAATCGACGAGGTCGTCGGCGCCGACGAGGCTGATGTCGCTCGGCGGGGGCGGATCGGGAATGCCGTCCGTCACCATCCGCTCGATTTCGTCGCTGCGGAACTTCCAGCTAGAGCCGTCTCGGTAGGCCCGGAGTTCTCCCTCTTCGCGGAGCTGGTTCAGTCGCTCTGCCGAGATCCCGAGCTTCTCGATTGCCTCTTCGAACTTGACGAACTTCTGCTCCATCGCAACCTCGCGTTAGCTCGCACCCCCATCCGGGAGCCCGAAAGTTCTCGCGCGGCGCGACTCCATTACTGCAGTCCGCGTGAAGAGTGATCAGTGAATTGTCCGCGTCAAACCGCAACTACTGCTGCCGTTCGAGCCCCTTCTTAATCTCCTGCGGCAAGGGGCTGCCGGTGTTCCAATACTCCAGGCCCAAATCGCCTGTGATGTCCCGCGCGCTTTTCAGCGTGATTTCTCCCGACGTTCTGTCGATGTGGTAGACGACGATCCGTTTCGTCGCCGGTTCCACAATCGTCAATGCCGTCGGCTTCGCATCGACCGAGGGAATCAGGTACGTGATCAACTGCCCGGCGCCGCCGAAGTTGGGCATGGAAGCTGGAGGCTGCTGAGCCTCGACCGTCCAGACCAACCCCGCCACCGCGAGGACCGCCGCCAAACCGACCCCTCGATACGACTTCATCACGGATCCATCCTCCAGGGCTTTGGCCCGTACCGATTTGGCATGGGGCCACGCCTCTGGAAGCAGCGAACGAACTCCTGTTCATTCTAAATGGGCCGCTCCCAGGTTCAAGAAAAAATCAACCGATCTTATTGCCCCGCTTATAGTTACTCCGCGGACACTCCAACCGGCACAATCCGACCAGTGGCCGCACAGTCTACTCGACCCCGCCACCCTCCCACAACGCCGCTCCGGCCACGACTTTTCTTCAGCCCCTGGCTCCGCCGGGGGGGTGGCCTGCTAGAGTGGTATCCATCATGGCAACGCAACCCCCGGGCGGAGCCCGGGGCTGAAATCCTGCCACGATTGTCAAACTTCGCTACGGTCTCCCCACTCCGCCTGCTACATTACGTTTCGCCGCCAAAACAAGGGGCTCGCTTGCGCTCTTATGGCTGGCCGCCGCCCCGACTCCTCTGGTAGTTTGCTCAATATGAGCCTCTCCGCCTCCGCCGAACCCGCCGAGCCTGCCACCCAAGCTCGCCTCGACCTGGCCGTTTCCTCCGCCCGAGCCGCCGGCTTGGCCACTCTCCAGTGGTTCCGCCAGGCCGCTCTGGCCGTCGAACGCAAAGGTGACGGCTCGCCCGTCACCGCTGCCGACCGCGCCGCCGAGTCGCTCCTCCGCGAGCAGATCGCCGCCCAATTCCCCGACGACGCCATCCTCGGCGAAGAATTCGGCGAGAAACCAGGCACATCCGCCTACCGCTGGGTCGTCGACCCGATCGACGGCACCAAGAGCTTCATCAGCGGCGTCCCCCTCTACACCACGCTGGTCGCGGTGTTGAAGGACGACGAGCCGCTCGTCGGCGTCATTTATTCGCCCGCGACGAATGAAATCGTCTACGCCGCCGCTGGTGGACAAACCTGGTACGAAAACGGCGACGGCCGCACCATCCCCGCCCGCGTTTCGCAGACCGAACGCCTGGCCGAGGCGACCTTCGTCACCACCGAACTCACCACCTTCGACAAAGTCGGCGAGAAGGGCTCCCGCGGCGTCTACAACCAACTCGAAAAGGCCTGCCGCCTCTCCCGCACCTGGGGGGACGCCTACGGCTACATGCTGGTCGCGACCGGCCGCGCCGACGTGATGATCGACCCGGTCGTCAATCTCTGGGACGCCGCCGCCCTGCAACCGGTGATCGAAGGGGCAGGGGGGCACTATTCCGATTGGCAGGGGCGGCCTTCGGTTCACAGCGGCAACGCCGTGGCGACGAATCCGAAGCTCGCGGGGCTGGTGCTGAGCATCACGCGCGAGGGGTAGTATGCGTCCCTCAAGCTCAGGCGATGGAGTAGTGATCCACCCACTTGGGATGACTCGGCCATGGGATCGTTTCGACAATCCTCAGTACGCACTCCATGTTGAGTACACAGACGACATGCAGGCGGTTTCGATGGTCACGCTCATGCGTATAGACATCGCTCCTTAAATTGCCGAAGCGCCAATCAAGTTACACATACTCGCCTGTACCGGCTGCGCTCAAGCCGCTCACACCTAAGGAACGCATCTTGATAAGTCCGCTGCGCAAGTGCTTTCTAGCGGTCACGTTCTGGCTACCGCTCAGCGCCGCCCAAGCCGCCCCCTTCACCAGCCTAATCATCTTCGGCGACAGCCTCTCCGACGTCGGCAACATCGCCAGTTCCTCCTTCGACATCTACCCCGGCAAGTATTACTACGAAGACCGCTTCTCGAACGGCGCCGTCTGGGTCGAAACCCTCGCCGCCAGCCTCGGCCTTCCCGCGACGCAGCGCAGCACCGCCGGCGGCGACAATTTTGCTTACGGCGGCGCGCAGACCAGCGGCACCGGCGGGCTCGAAGGGATTGCCATCCGCGACGTCGACGAGCAAGTGACGCAATACCTCGGCGCCCGCACTGTCGATCCCGCGGCCCTCTACATCGTCTTCGCCGGCTCGAACGACTTCGTCGGCGGTCAAACCAACGTGGCGACGCCTGCAAACCGCCTCGCCACGGACCTGTCGCGGCTGATCACCGCCGGCGCCCGTAACTTTCTCGTCCCGAACCTACCGTTGCTCGGCGGCACGCCCCGTTTCAACGGCGACGCCACGACGGCAGCCACGTTCAACACTCGCACGGAGCAATTCAACGCCGCGATGGACGCGAAGCTCGTCGATCTCTCCGACGATGCGATGGGGCTCGCCTTCTTCCGCCTCGATGTCGCGTCCCTCTTCGCCGAAGCCATCGCCGCGCCGACGAAGTTCAACCTCACGAACGTCACTGACGCCGCCGCTCCCGGCCTCGAACCGGGCGACAGCAGTTACAACACGAGCCTGATCGCCCCCAACGCCAGCGAGTATCTGTTCTGGGATGATCTCCACCCGACGGCGACAGTCCATTCGATCCTCGCCGCCCGTGCGCTCGCGTTGGTCGATGGCGTCCCCGAGCCATCATCGTGGCTCCTCACCGTAGGGTGGGTGCTCGTCACCCACCTTTACCGTCAACGCCCCAAGAGTTCGTCAATCAAAAATATTTGACGCCGTATAGGTGCGAAGCACCGCACCCGACAAAGACGATGAAAACCTACATCGCCCTCCTCCGCGCCATCAACGTCGGCGGCAACTCGAAGATTGCCATGGCCGACCTGCAAGCGATGCTCGCCGACCTCGGTTACGCGAACCCGCAAACGTTGCTGCAAACCGGCAATCTCGTCTTTCAATCAAAAGAGTTAAGCGGCGACAAGCTCGAAGCCAAGTTGGAACTCGCCGCCGCCGAACGCTTCGGCCTACAGACCGACGTCCTCGTCCGCACCGTCGGCGAGTGGCAACAAGCGATCGCCGCCAACCCCTTCCCCAAGGAAGCCGCCAGCGACCCGAGCCACCTGCTCATCATGCCGCTCAAGAAAGCCCCGACCAAGCCAGCGGTGAAAGATCTCCAAACCGCTATCCACGGCCGCGAAACCGTCGCCGCCGTCGGCCGGGAGCTCTACATCATCTACCCCGACGGCATCGGCCGCTCGAAACTCACCAACAAGCTGATCGAGACGCGGCTGGGGACGCGGGGCACCGGCCGCAACTGGAACACGGCCCTGAAGCTCGCCGCCCTCGCGGTTTCCCACCAGGGTTGACCGGCGCGGACTACCGGCAATCATTCGGGTGCCTCTGGCATCCTGCCAGTGAGAGTCGCCGAGCGAGTACCCACTTCGGCACTGGCAGGATGCCAGTGGCACACATTTCGACGTCAGTAGCCCAACGCCGCCGCCGTATCTGTTCCGTACGGACCACGATGATTCCTCCCTCACTCCGCCTGCTTGCCGCGGCGCTCGGGCTGTCGACGTGCGTTGGCGTTTCGCCCCCGGCGCGCGCCGATCGCCCCGCCGGCATCTATTCCCTCAGTTCCGGCGTCAACAATCCCAACACGCCGCAAGACGACCGCCTCGCCAACATCCGCGACTACGACTTCGTCTCCGGTTACACGCTCCGCGTGTTCTGGAGCGACATCGAAACCAGCCAGGGAGTTTATGACTTCAGCGTCATCAATGCGGCCATCGATCGCCTGGCTCCGCTGAACCAGGGCCTCAGCCTCGAAATCTTCATGGGTGACGAGCCCCAGTACGTCCGCGACGGCGCAGCAGCGACTTACCTCGACCACCGTGGCAACGTGAACCCCGTTCCCTGGGACTCCTTCGCCCTAGAGCGGCACGCCGCGCTCTATGCAGCGCTCGGCAGCCACGCCGTCGAATCGTCAGGCTCCGTCCACGCCTTGCGCGACGATCCAACGCTCCGCTCGATCGACACGGCCCCCGCCGGGCTCAACTTCGGCGTCCGCGATCTCAATGGCGGCATTCGCACTCATCCCGACTACACGCAGCAGCGTTACATCGACGCCGTCGCCGCGGGGGTCGCCGCAGCCACGACGGCGTTCCCTAACGATCTCAACTTCCTCGCCTTCTTCGCCTTCAACGACGGCCAGCCCGGCGTCCCGGTCGACGAGCAGCTGATCGACCGGCTCGCGCCGCTCCACAACGGCGCCGGCCAAACAGAGCTCGCCTTCTTCATCGAAAATCTCTCCGACGACGGCCCCGTCCCCCAACCGAACGGCATGGGCCCCGGCAACAACCTGCTCGATTGGACCAACCTCGGCGGCTCGACGATGATGCAAGCCCTCGACTCCTGGCTCGTCCATCGCTCCGATCGCGACGCGCAACTCGACAGCCTTAACCCCGCCACCGGCATCGCGCTCGCCGACGACGCCTACGGCACGCGCTTCTTCGAGCTCTACATCGCCGACCTCGACCGCGCCGCGGCCGGAGCGCTCGACGCCGCCGGTAACCCGCTGATCGACGACCTTCGCTACTGGAACGAGTTGCTCACGGAACCGCCTCACGACGCCGACTTCAACGACAGCGGAACGGTCGACGCCGCCGACCTCGCGCACTGGACGACTGGCTTTGGCGCCACCGACGACGCGGAGCCGACGCAGGGCGACGCGAACGGCGATCAAGCGGTCGACGGGAGCGACTTCTTGATTTGGCAACGCCAGCTCGTCGCGGCGAACGTCCAGAGAAAATCGCTGGTCACCCCAGAGCCGCAATCGTGGCTTCTGATTGCTTTGGGGCATCCTCTGGCGCTGATGCAGCTGCGTAAAACCTGCGATCCAGCTACGGCTTGAGATCGAACCGAGCTGCGAGTCCGGTTCTCGACGTCGGGTCTACCACCGCGCCCAGTTCGGTCGCAGAGTTGTAACGAGCAGGGATCTGGCGTTCCGGATGAGTGACTTCGACGAGATACAAACCGGGACGAATCAGCGGCTGGCCTTTAAGATTATCGGGCAAATCGGCGTCCCCGAGGGCCGGTCGCACTTCTCCCGACTCATCCGTGACGCCTTGGGCGGCAGGCACCCCTTCACCCAAGAAGCCGAGCGGCACAAATCGCACCTGCGCCCCCGCCAAAGGCCTACCGCCTAGTGCCACTGTGCCGTTAAAGGTGGCTAGAGCGCTGCCCGATCCATAAAGCTTTTCAATCCGAGCGGCAATTTCATTGGCCGAAAGCTTCGAATCCTTATCGGCGTCAAGTTCTGCAATCGCGGCGGCCAGCGGCGGGCAGGCGGCCAACTCCGTTTGGTCAATCGCGCCGTCACTGTTCTTGTCGTACTGTTCCATCGCCGCGGTTGACGCTTCGGACGCGTCAACGCTTACTTGGCGGACCGCAGCCGGCCCCGAACCGCTGCAGCCGCAAAACAACGCGAAGCCGGCTACGAAGCTCGAACAGCCAGCCAGCCTGACCGGCGAAAAAACAACACGCAATTCCTTCATGACCACTCCCAGGACGGCGTCAACGGCATTCCTTGCACGGGCCAGACGCGGCCGCTGGATCGTGGAAGGGTTTTCGCGAATATCGAAACGAAACGACTGAGTTGCCTAAGCCTGCTCTCGTAAACGCAAACTCGAGGCAGGGGACGTCGCTTTAGGGATTTGCCGATCCCTCGTCAAACCGGTTCGCATTGGCGCGATGGACCTTTTGGTCAATATCGTAGCTCTCCATCGTGACGTGTCCGTCGCACCACACGAAATGGCAGCCCACCGCGTGCGCGCTGCCAAACTTTACAGTGTGGGTGACTCCCATCTGATCCGCCGCCGGCAAGTCAAACCCTGATCGGAAATTGTCGTTGTTGAAGCCTGTACACCAAGTCTCATTATCGCCGCCGTCAACGCCTGTCTCGTAGTCATTCGGATTGAGATACTTCTCGCCGACAAGGTAAGTCGCCGTCGTCCCGTCGGTAAGGTGCTTGAGGCCAACTTCGCTGCGCTGAAAGCTAACGCCGTTAAAAGTCTCAATAGGGCGTGCGGCCCCTTTCGGGATCGTCCAGCCGAGCTCATCAGTCAGCCAACCCGTGTAAGTGTTCGCGCTCGCGTAATTTGTTCCTACAGCTCCCGGAAATGTGCCCGTTTCATTGCTGTTTTTGCTGCCGCAATTGATCGCATAGTCGCTACGGCCGGCGACGATCGGGGCCGTTCCGGTCGCCGCATTGTGCGCGTAAAAGCTGCCGTCGACAGGTTTGGGATAGATATTCTGAATGCGTCGCGACGGACAGCGCACCATGTCGACGGGAGAGATGATCACCTTGAGCGCTCCCGCCTTTTGGCCGGCGCTGAGGTTATCGCGAGACCCGTCGCCCGCCATTTTGTGAAGCGGCCCCTGTTCCATGTACGGGAGAATGTTGTAGACCCAGCCGCCCGGTTGATCTCGGTCGAATCCACGGTCTGCATCCCCCACCCAAAACCATCCCCATCCGCCAGTAGGAAACGTCTTTTGCGTGTCGAGATAATTTTGGCAGGCTAACCCAATGTTCTTGAGATTATTCCCGCACTGCTGCCGCCGCGCCGCTTCGCGCGCCGCCTGCACCGCCGGCAGCAAGAGCGCCACCAGCACGCCAATAATGGCGATCACCACCAGCAGTTCGACCAGCGTAAACGCACCACGAACGGGACGCCGTTCCATTTGAGCGCCTTTCGAAGATTTGGCGCGAAACCTTGCGCCGGACGACATGAAATGAGAAAAGGACGATGAGACGCTAAGTCTAGCCGCTATGACGCAAAAACGCAAAAGCAAGCGAGATTTTCGTGCGCGGCAATGAGAATTTGACGCTTCATGCATATTCAAACAGCGGTTTAAGTAACGACATTGCGCTTATACTAAAACCGAATTGCGCCCTATTACTATAAATTGCTGCTCCCCCGGGTCGCGACGCCCCTTCAGTCGCCAAGTTGAGGTACTCCTCGCGCCGCCTTTCTCCGCCTCCCGTCTCCACGCACGCCGCGAAGCAAACGGACGCCAGGGCGTTACAGGCGGGTGAGCATATTGGCTTACCTTGCGACTTCGCCTTCCACGGCGCTGGCCACGATGCGCGGCTGCATGTGGAGGGTGATATGCCACACGCGCCCCGTGACGGTGTCGAGGCGGTAGCAAGTCCCTGCTTCAGCGGCGATTTGGTAACGGCCCGGGAACTGCGTCAGAAATGGTTGCATCTCCACCTGCTGCGTTGCGACGACTTCGCCAGCGGCGACAGCTTCGGGCGGCGACAAACGCTCCGTGAGAATAGAGCCTTCCTGACCTACCGCCTCGCGCGTCCAATCCACGCACGACGCGGCCCAACCGACGACGACGCCAAGGAACAACAGTGCGCAGGTTCGCATGGGGATTCTCCTAATTGGGGATGAGAGAGGCAGGAAGAAAGTATAGCGGAAGTGGTTCGACGCCAAGAAAGCAGCGCGACGAATTGCCGGCCATTTCGCAGCGAGTTGGAAAGTGAGGCCGCGCACCAATCTCATGGCAATCGAAGACGATCAGCGAATCCTCGAAGCTCATCCGCCCCACCAACCGCTCCCCCCACTTCCGGAGAATTCCCGACTCCCATAGGTAGCCCGCGCAATCTGCTCGCAGATAGCCCCCGTCGTGTCGGCGTCCTCCACCCTCAACCACCGCCAATCGCATGGTGGGCGATTTTTCTATGACCTTCCGAGCAGTCGACGCTATACTCTATCCCGACACCGCCATCCAATGTTCAAGGCGCCGGTATTCTTTTCCCTGGAACGGAGAGAACGCTCATGAACAGACGATTTTGCTGCTACCTTGTCATTGCGTTACTGCAATTGACCTTATCGAAGCCCGCTGCGGCCATAAGCGCCCCCGGGCTGCAGGTGAAGTTTTTGGGTCAGCTTACGCCTACCAACTTGCCAACCGGCGTTCTCTTCGGCGGCGGAGGAAATGCATTTGAGCGCCGCGTGGACTTATCTGGATCGATCGCAGCCGTGGGCGCGGGCATTTTTCGACAGGGCGCCGACGACGGCTATGCATTTGCTTACGACATTTCGGATCCCGCCAACATTCGTCAGATAGCCAGACTTCGGGCATCCGACAACTCCGCCGGCAATGAGTTCGGCGATGGAATTGCTGTTTCGGGCAATTATGTCTTCGTCGGCGCTTGGGGCGATCGCGACGACCGTGGCGCAGTCTATATGTACGACGTGTCTGACCCGCTCAATGTCATCGAACGTAAGATCACTGCATTCGATGAAGCGCCGGACAATGCATTTGGCTTCTCATTTGCCGTTGACGGGAACCGCCTCATTGTCGGAGCGCCCAAGTTCACCGCGGCAACCCGTCCCGCCGCGGCTTACGTCGTCGATTTCACGAATCCCAACAATCTAAGTCAAACTAAGCTTGTTCCAGGAGGAGACGGCGGCTTCGGCGAGGCCGTCGCCATCAGCGGCAACTACGCAATTGTTGGTCGTTCCAGTCATTCAGTTCCTTTTCCCTTTGCAGGGTCAGCGATCCTATATGACATCACAAATCCCAATGCCGTTCGCTCCAAGCAGTTGGCGCCTACAGATGCGCCAAACTACAGTGCGTTTGGCAAGCGCGTATCAATTAGCGGCACTAAGGCGGTAGTCCATGTGACCTCAGATCCTGGCCCGACCAACAACGCTGGCACAAGTGACGGCGCCGTGTGGGCATTCGACTTTAGTGATTGGAACAATGTCGTACAGCACGAGTACGGCAGACCTGTCCCAACCTTCGGAGGCCCCGCGGCTCCGTTCGGTCGATGGCTAGAGTTGGAAGGTAATTTGGCGATAGCCGCGGCATTTAATGAAGATTCTGCACGCGGCGCCGTTTACTTTCACGACATATCAAACGTGCTTGACCCAGTCCAACTTCTTCGACTTCCAGCTCAAACGACGGGTGATCTGCGATTTGGCATTGCGATGGCAGCTGATGGTCCGAATCTTTTGATATCGGATCAAGAAGGGCGAGTCTATTTATATCAAATGATTCCAGAACCGACCGCTTTCGCCCTGATCGCGAGCGCCGGATTAATGTTCACCTTGGCTTGCGCACCTAGGCGTCAGCGCGTCTGAATGCTCCCAGACCATAGTCGGAGGCGGGGCGTTCGCGCCGAGTCGGCAAGTGCCGTACGGGGGTTGCCCTTATCGGGATATTACTTGGGCAAGAGCGCCAGTACGCCTGACCATCCCCTCAATCGTTAGGTTAGAGTTAAGCATCTCCAACGCCAGCCGTGTTCGTTCGCTGAGGCTTAGCCGAAGCGCACGAACACGGCTGGATCGCTTCTGGCGCCGACGGTCAGTAGCCCAGGAGATGAGCAGACGCCTAGTGTTGTAGTCGCTTCGCCTGCGCTCGATAGGCGCCTTGGCCTTGAGCAGCGCATCGAACCGTTCTCTGGTCAACAGCTCGTCGCGCAGTTCGTCGTCAAAGCTCTCGACTCCGCCATTCTCTCAGGGACTGCCTTGGTACGCTGCCTCCTCATTGGGTGTTTTCTTCTCGTCTTGATTCGCCCGACCTGAATCTCCGTGAATCCAACTGGCCTGAACTGCAGTCGCCAACGCGTGATGAGAATTAGAATCCAGCTCCGAGGCGATCAGCCATCACACGAATCTCGCTCGCCTGCACCAGCCGCTCCACCCACTTTCGGGGAATTCCCGACTCCGCATAAAAAGCCCCCGCCATCTGTCCGGAGATCGCCCCCGTCGTGTCGGCGTCCTCCCCCAAATTCACCGCCGTCAACACGCTCTCTTCAAACGACTCGCTCCGCCAAAAGCAGCATAGCGCCGCCTCCAGGCTCTGCACGACGTAGCCCGAGCCGCGAATCTCATCGACCGATTTCCGTCGGTAGCTCCCCGCCGCCAGTGCTCGAATAGACGGCGCTGCGACCACGCCCTCGCCGCAGTCAGCCAACATCTCCTTCTTACTCGCGCCCTGCAGCGCGCGCCACAGCACTAGCCCCAGGTAGCGGCAAGCATCGACGCACTCCGCCGCACCGTGCGTTGTCCGCGAACTCTCGCCGCAATACTGTATGGCGTCATCTACAGTTTGCGACCAAAACATCGCCGCCGGCGCCAACCGCATGATCGAGCCGTTGCCGGCCGATTGCGCGTGCGTCGATCCTGCAAATGGTTCGCCCGTCTCCAGAAATCGCATGAGCGCTCCGCGTACCGTATTGCCGATGTCGAAGCATTTACCCGTTGAACTAAGGTAGCCCTGTTCCCACCAGCGACTATAGCGTTCCATCTGGTCGCGAGCGTCGAAGCCGCGACGCTCCAGCAGGCTCGCGGCGAGGCAGAGCGCCATCGACGTGTCGTCGGTCCACTCGCCCGGCTGCAGATTGAACGGTCCGCCGCCGACCATGTCGGTGACCGGAGCGAACGACCCGCGCGGCGCGAACTCCACCGTCGTCCCCACGGCGTCGCCCGCCGCGAGACCAAGCAGGCACCCGCGGAAGCGATCAGTCTGGTCAATGGCGGCACTCACGTGGATTGGCCCAGACCGTGCGTCAAAGCTCGAATCGACCATGAACTGGAAGTTGATTCGGAGTGATTACTTACCACCCGCCGCTATCTCGCGCATATGCTGATGGCAATGCGTACAAGTAATGTTCATCCGCACCAAATCGAGCGTCGCCGCTTCGACGTTCTTCTCCTTGGCGTGCCGCTCGAGGTCGGCCGTCTGTTCCTGAAAGTTCTTGCTGATGCGATTGTATTGCGGCGTCGGGTCGTCGATGTGCCAAGAGGTCGCTCGGCTGATCATCCGCAAGGTCTTGGCGGCCTCTTCAATCTCAGCGAAATCGTTCATCGTCAACCCTTCGAGGACGCCGTTCATTTGGACCAGCTTGTCTCGCATGAGCAGTTGATTGCTGCTGCGACCTTTCGCCTCCGCTTCCTTCTGGGCCGGCTTTTCCTGGCTGACGCCGACGGACGAGAGAGCCAGCACGAAACCAACGGTCAATAGCGCAGATAGAACGAACGTTTTCATCGCAATGGCTCCTACAAAATCAAGATAGAGAAGGAACGGCGCCAGCCTGAACAGAGTGTAGCGGAATCGGGCCATCCAATCGTCGCGATTGGCAACAGGTTGCCGACCAAAACTCGGCCGGATTGATCTGCCGCCTAGCAGCTTGAAATTGGCCGCCCGATCCGCTATAGTGAACAAAAAAACACATCGGGCCAAGCCAAACCCACGTCCGTCCGCCAAGCTAGAAGCGTCACCGCCCGGAGACGCCAACGCGATGCTGGAGACGGGGACATGCTGGCGACGGCAATGACTTTTTGGATCTAGGCACGCGAGCCCGAAAATCCAAAAGTCGCTGCCTTTTTTCCAGCAGATTTCATCACAAAACATCGAGAAACAAAGGCTCAAACGCGCCGCGACCTGCGTCGGGAGGAAAGACTATTGGACCGTTTTTACTGGGGCCCCCCGGCGCGCACGCCAATCCAAAAGTCCAAAAAGGCGTTAACCGCGACGCGACAGCGGAGCGCTCGGCGCCGCCACCAACGACGCAAGCAAAAGTTCGAAGGTCCGTCAGGGGGCAGGGGAGGAATCAATCACCAGCATTCAGCACCCGAAGCGACAAATAGTCGCCCCATCGCCACACGCAACCTCAAGGGAACAAACAACTTCCGAATGATGTCGCCCAAAACGCGTTTCGTGACAACATGCCGTGACGCGACCAAAATCGCCGCCGCCCGCGCTCCATCACAATCGTCGCCGCGCCCCGACAGCCCCCGTTGCGGTCCGACGTAACTTCCGTATACTAAGCCGTTTACCCTATATCGACCGACGACAAATGGTCGCCAGCGTTGCTAAATTGCGGCAGCGGTCATCGGATGGCCCGGCCACACGCTTGCGACTGAAACTCATAGCGTTTTTCGAAAAGTACAGGATCGATCATGTCCAGAAAGTGCGAAGTCTGCGGCAAGGGGCCCCAGGTCGGCAACCAAGTCACCATCCGCGGTAAGAAGAAGTACCTCGGAGGCGTCGGTACCAAAATCACCGGCATCACCAAGCGGACCTTCAAACCGAACCTGCAGCGCGTCAACGTCGTCACTGCCAAGGGTTCTCACAAGAGCCAGCTTGTTTGCACCCAATGCATCCGTTCGGGCGGCGTCAAGAAAATCGTCCGCGTGGCCCCCTTCAAGGTCCCGCAACAGGCGGCCAAGGCCTAAGCCACGATGGCGCTCACTCGCGCAGACGTCGAAAAAGTCGCCCTTCTCGCCCGGCTTCGGCTCACCGAAACCGAGTTGGAGACGATGACCGACCAACTCACCCAGATCGTCGGCTACGTCGACCAACTCGGCGAAGTCGACACCGAGGGCGTCGAGCCGATGGCCCACGCCTTCGAGGTCGTGAACGTCTTCGCCGAGGACAAAGTTGAGCCCAGCCTCCCCCGCGAGGCGGCCCTGGCCAACGCTCCCCGGCACAACGGTCGCGGGTATCTGGTTCCCGCCGTGCTGGGCGAATAGCAGTACTGGGCGAGTGAGGGTGAAAGCGATCAGCCGTCAGCGTTCAGCAGTCAGCCAGACGGCGTCGCGTGCATGCTCTGGCTGACTGCTGATCGCTGAAAGCTGAGAGCTGTTGCCAATGTCCATCGTCGATCGATCCGCGACTGAGCTCCTGAAGTCGCTCGCCACCGGCGAGCTGACTTCAGTCGAGCTCACGCAAGCCTGCCTCGATCGGATCGAGCGACATGACGCCACGATCGGCGCCTTCCTCCGCGTCGACGGCGTGCGAGCCCTCGACCAGGCGGCGACGATCGATCGCCGGCGAAGAGCGGGCGAAACACTCGGCCCCCTCGCCGGCCTCCCCGTCGCTGTGAAGGACGTTCTCTGTGATCGCGAGACGATCACCTCGTGCGCGTCACGGATGCTCGCGGAGTTTCGTTCTCCGTACGACTCGACCGTCGTCAGCAAGCTGAAGCAAGCCGACGCGGTGCTGATCGGTCGGACCAACATGGACGAGTTCGCCATGGGGGGCTCGACCGAGAACTCGGCGTTCCAACCGACGCGGAACCCGTGGGACGTCGCGCGAGCCCCCGGCGGCAGCAGCGGCGGTTCGGCGGCCGCGGTCGCGGC
>JBGSMO010000049.1:0-14317 GCA_041740115.1 Pirellulales bacterium | reverse complement strand
GGCAGCAACCCGCCGCCGCCGCGCCGATCCCGCAGACCGCCACGCAGACCGCGCCGACCACGACGCCAGGCTCGCGTTACTAACGCGGCAGCGCGAGCAACGGCCTTTTGAGCGATTTACAGTCGATCTGCGCGCAGCATGTCGACGCTCCGCGACGCATGGCACCCGCTGTCGATCGCGTGGCGCTCAGCAACTTCGATCGCACCCTCATTCATCACGCCGCCTCAATGGGGTAAACTGATTGGCTCATCACTCGAGTCACTCAGTCCCAGTTCAGGCGTCCCGATGAAGCCTCTCCTCATGACCGCCGGCGCACTCTTGCAGAGCGCCACGCTGGCAACGCTCTCGGTCGTCGCCTTCGCTCCTGCCGCCGTTACCGCTCACGCCGAGGAACCTGCCGTGGAAGTTCGCTACGAATACGGTCCCGACTCCGTCCGCAAAGAGGGCGTGCCGCAAGGGACGATCACCGAACACGTCTGGAGCGACAGCAAAATCTTCCCCGGCACGCTCCGTCGCTACTGGATCTACGTCCCATCGCAGTACGATCCCGCGAAGCCTGCCGCGCTGATGGTCTTCCAAGACGGCCATGCCTACGTCCGCGAGCGAGGGGAATTCCGCACGCCGATCGTTTTCGACAATCTCATCCACGAAGGCGCGATGCCAGTCACCATCGGCGTCTTCGTCGATCCCGGCACGACTCAGCCCGAACTTCCGCCGAAGCCAGGGTGGGAACCGAAGCCAGAAAACCGCAGCGTCGAGTACGACACGCTCAGCCCCGACTACGCCGACTTCCTCCTCACAGAGATCCTGCCCGAGGTGAAGAAGACGTACAACATCACCGACGATCCCGACGGCCACGCCATCGGCGGCATCAGCAGCGGCGGTATCTGTGCGTTCACCGCCGCGTGGGAGCGACCCGACGCTTTTCGCAAAGTGCTGAGCCACGTCGGCAGCTTCGCGAACATCCGCGGCGGCGACCGTTACCCCGGCATGATCCGCAAGGGGCACGACAAGCGCCCCATGCGAGTCTTCCTGCAAGACGGCAGCCACGACCTCGACAACGCCCACGGCAACTGGTGGCTCGGCAATCTGCAAATGGAAGCGGCGCTGAAGTTCGCCGAGTACGACTACAAGTTCGTCCCCGGCGAAGGCGCCCACAACGGCAACCATGGCGGGGCAATCATGCCGGAGTCGCTGCGGTGGTTGTGGCGAGATTATCGGTTGCCGGAGTAGCGGGCAGTGGGCAGTGGGAAGTGGGAAGTGAAAAGATATACCTGCTCGCGGGCGGGGGGGCGCACGAGCGGAATCTGACCTTCACTTACTCCACCGCTAAGCCCGCTTCCTTCCACGCCTTGAACCCGCCGATCAGCGACGAAACATTCGCGTAGCCCATCCGTCCCAAGCTTTCCGCCGCGAGGGCCGACCGCTTGCCGCCGCCGCAGTACAAGACGATCGCCTGATTCGCGTCGGGCGCCGTCTCTTCAATCTTCATTTCTAGTACGCCGCGCGACAGGTGCTTGGCCCCAGCCGCGTGTTCCTTGGCAAACTCATCGCCCTCGCGGACGTCGATCAGCAGTCCGCCGTTCTCGTAGACCTCTCCCGCCTCAGCGGCCGAAATCTCGCGCACATGCCTCTGCGCCTCCGCTGCCAGCTTCTCGAAACGGGGTCCGTGTGCCATCGTTTGCCTCCTAAATCATGAGTCAGATTGAATCGCGGGAATCCCGCGGCTGCGACCAAGCGCTCGCAACCTCGCATTGTGCAGCAATAACCGGGCCAATGGGGCCGCCGCCCTTTCGACGCGAACCTTTTCCGATTTCTCGGCGCATTCGATGAACCGCGCCGCCGCCGCGCGCGACTATCCTACCGAATCAGCCGGAGGACGACGCCATCGAACGCACCAGCCAACAGATCCGCGACGAACTGCTCGTCCTCCGCTGCCGTCGTCGCGACCTGGCCGCGTGGGACGAGCTCGTCGCCGGCTGGAACGATCGACTCCACTACTTTCTCCGCCGGTTGATTGACCACGAGCAGGACGCGGCCAACGTCCTGCAAGAAGTCTGGCTCGGCGCCTTCCGCAACATCGGCAACTTAAAGCAGGACGCCCGCCTCGCCCCTTGGCTCTACACGATCGCCCGCCGCGCGGCGATGAACCACTACCGTGGCCGCTACGGCCATCACGAAGCGGCCGCCGTCGACATTGAATCACACGAACTTACTAATGACCGCGACGAGCAACTCGACGTCGACAACGCCGAACTGATCCACTTCGGGCTCGGTCGCCTCCCGCTCCCTGAGCGTGAAATCCTCACGCTCTATTTCCTCGACGACTTGTCGATCGCCGAGATCGCAACCGTGCTTGAGATTCCCGCCGGCACCGTGAAGTCGCGGCTGTCGAAAGCCCGCTCGTCGCTCCGCCGCATTCTCGATGAGGAGGCCGCACGTCATGAACGTTAACCCCAACTCACTCGGCCAGCGTCTGCTTGCCGTCGAACCTCTTAGCCCCGGCTCCCGCCAACAACTCGAACAGGATCTTTCTAACATGTTCCAACGCGAACTTACGACCACGCGCCGCACTTTCTTTGGCGCCGTCGCCACCAGCGCCCTCGTCAGCGGCGGCATCTGCGGCGCGCTGGCACTCACCGAACCCGACCTCCCGACGCTCCCGCGCATCGCGCTGGGCGTCGGCTCGCTCTTCGGTCTCGCTTGGGCCGTCGTCGCTGCTCGCATTTGTTGGCGCGGCGCGCTCGATCTCAAGCGCGACGCCCGTCAGATTGCGGCGATGGTTTGGACGTTTACCGTGCTGATGATGACTTTCTTTCTCGCCGCCGGGATGACCGCGGACGACCGCCTGCAAGGATTGCTCCTCATCGCCGGCGGTCTGCCGTTTCTCATTGGCGCCGGCGTCTATTGGCTCAACTACCGCATCGAGCAAGCGGAGCTCAGCACGCAGGAAAAATTCCTGCAGCTGGAGCTTCGCCTCGCCGGCTTTGGCGAACGATTGGGAACGGAGTGAGCGAGTTGGGCATCGGGCGACAGGCGACAGGCGATCGGATTTTTGTCGCAAAGGCCTTTCTGTCGCCAGTCACGTTTCGGCGACAGCAAGGCAACGTCGTAAGTTGTGGTACCAGCTATAGTTTTGTTGTTGGCCGCTGGTCATTGTGTCGCCTTGTCGTTACTGATGAACTAGCTGCGGGCGATCTGTCGCCGAATCGATTTTTCACGACAGTTATCGCAAGTCGTGTGGCCATCGTTTGTTAGGGCGAATCATTTGGAGACGACGAAAACGACACATAAACAGCATGTCGGGTGCAAGCGAACCATTCCGGCACTGCATTGATCGGGCGCCAAGTCTCTCGGCCGAGTTGCGGTAGCGCGTGGCGCCGGCCCCTTCTCTTGAATCGGGCCGCGAACGAACGGATTGGCGCGCAGCATCGCCTGGGCCAGTCGCACCATAACCTATGGTGAGGCGAATGTGGGAAACTATTCTTGGCCACCCCGGGGCGAGTCGATTGCCATCGATGGCAGCGTCCGTCCTTTGGAATCGAACGGGCGCCACTGGCATCCTTCTTGTGCTGAAGTGGGTACTCGCTCGACGCTTCTCACTGGCAGGATGCCAGTGGCGCCCAAAATGTCAGATCCTCACTTCGCCAGGGCATGGCCATGCCATAGCGAGTCTTCCGTCGTCGCGCCGTGGAGCGCGCGGGCGATTTGCGCCGTCCGTTCCATCGCTTCGCGCAACGGAGCGGCCCAGGGGCCGTGCTGGGCGCGCACCCAGGCGGCTCGGGCCATCTCAATCGACGGATCATCACCGGCGGCGAGCGGGTCGGCGGGGAGCCGATCGTAGTACGTACGGAACATTGTCGTCGATGCGAAGAACGAACGCATGCCGACCTGATCGGCGAGCGCTGCTTGCAGTCGCAGGCAAGCGTGTTCGTGGACGCGCTTGGCCGGATTGAAGTTGTCGAGCCCCCAGTCTGGTTTCTGCAAACTCTCAGGCCCCTCGCACAGGGCGTGGCAAACTTCGTGGAGAATCATCTGGGCGAGGGAGTCGTCGGGATCGAGCGTCTCGGGCGTGCCGATCGTGAGGACGCCGTCGCCATTCCACGAGGCGTTTACCTCGGCGCTGCGCTCGATGCGGATCCCCATTTGCGCCGCCGCATGGGTCCAGACGAGCGCGAGGGGGTCGGCGTATGTTTTCTCGATTTTTCGCACGGGAGTTGGCGTCATAGCGAACTTTAGATAGCTGTTGCGTCATTCTGAGCGGAGCGAAGAATCTGGAAGCCCGTTTGATTCGCTAGATCCTTCGCTCCGCTCAGGATGACAGACGCTACGCTTAATTAAAGCTCGCTCTAGGAATTCGCGGGGAGATCTCGGCACTAGCATGCAGTTTAGGCCGAACGAGCCGCCGACGACAGTTGGGACTCGCCAGTGGTCGTCGAGGGGGTGTAAACTGCGAAGGGCGCCAGGCCTGCCGCCGGTTCGCGCAGCAGGCCGACTCCCAGCAGAAGCCAACCATCGCCCCGCTGGTCGCCGACCGCGTCGGCCTGCCGCTCGTCGCCAACGAAAAGGCCCTCCTGCCATGCTTGCCGACAACCGTCGAAAATTTCTTTCGCGAGTCGCCGCTGGAATGAGCGCGTTCACTCTGGCGGCTGCCGCGCCGCTGCGACGCGGCTGGACCGCAGAGAACGCTCCCGCAGAAACGCCGTCACAGCCAACGGCGGCGACCAGCTCGGAAGCGTCATGGGAATTGCTCTACACGACGCAAGGCAAGTCGGCGCGTATCGACCTCATCGGCGGTGAGCCGCGATATTTCAACTTTTCGATCCCCAACCAAGCAACCTGGCAGCCGGGGCCAGTCCTGCCCAACGGCAAGGGGCTGATCTTCCTCAGCATGGAGGCGCGGCGCGACGGCGATGGCAAGTCGTTCGATAAATACTACACGCAAACGCCGACGCACCTTTGGCTCTACGATCTCAAGACCGGCGACCTGCGCGAGCTATGCACTCGCGACCGACTGGCGCCGTTCATCACGCCGGCGCTGCTGCTCGGTGATGACCGGATGCTGATTCAGGTGGTGCGCAATGGGGTCGGGCAAATCTACAGCGTCAACTTCGACGGCTCCGACGCGCGCGAGTTCACGCGCGCGGGGGAAGGCTTGCCGTACGGGCTCAGCCTGAGCCCAGACGGACAGCGCGTCGCGTTCCATCTGGCCAGCCCCGCCGGTTATCAGATCTGGACCTCCGACCTCGACGGCCAAGATCGTCGACTCGTCGCCTCGGATCCGGCGCACCTCTACTTCGGCACGAGCTGGTCGCCCGACGGCAAGTCGATCTTGTTCGTCGATTGCCACTATCACGACGATCCTGGACACGACTGGGCCGACGTCTGCGTGGGAACCGAGGATGGCTCTCCCCACCGCGTCCTCACCAAAGATCAATCGATGTGGTTCGCGGCGACGTACGGCAATCCCGAAACGCGCGGCGGCGGTTCGAACCTGCCGGCCTGGACGCACGATGGCAAGATTCTGTTCCCGCGCCGTCTGCCCGACTCGAAGGTCGCGTGGGAGTTTCAACCGCAACGCCCCGACGTCGATCACTTCAATCGGGACTTCAAACCAGAGTTGGCGCGCGGCGGCACGGAGATCTGCCGCCTCGACCCGCGCGACGGCTCATGCGAGCCGCTGCCCCGCAACGAACCGGGCGTGTGGGATTTTCGGGCGACGCAATCTCCCGATGGACGCTTGATCGCCTTCTGTCGCGCTAAGACTGGCGAGGCGCCGGCGCTGTGGGTGATGAACTCCGACGGCGGCGAGGCGCGGCGGCTGACGCAAGGGTGGGAAGATCGGGGGGCTGATCATCCGCGGTGGCTGGCGATAGACGCGTCGCCAAACAGCTGACGTGATGCAGCGCGACGGGTGGCATGCTCTCGCGCTAGCGTGAGCATGCTGAACCCTGAGTAGAAGCCAACTACCACTTCAGCATGCCGACGCTCTGCGACGGCATGCCACCCAAGAATCTGACGGCTTGCCACAACCGCTACCAACCTGGGTGGTATGCCTTCGCGCCAGCGTAAGCATGCGAACTACCGTGGTGGCGAACGTCTCGATCCCCGCTCAGTCTCATAGCTTCGTGGCAACGAAGCAAAGTCAATCGACAACGGCCCCAAGCGCGTCAGATCATAGTCAGCTGCGCTCGACCACGCCCAATCTTCCGGCCGCTCACAAAGTCCGCGTCGAATCGGATTGGCATGCACATAGTCGATCTCCGCAAAGATTGCCTTGTCGGACCAGAGATTTCGATCGAACCCGCCGCCGCGCTGCCAAAAACGATAATGACGTTGCCCGTTCGGCTGCTCGTCCAACATCAACGACAGCGATTCCGGCGCCTCCAGTTGCATGAAGGCCAACGCCTTGCGCGTCACCGACAGCTTTAGCGTCGAAAGGAATCGACTGACGTCGTACTCGTCGCGCCGCGGACAGACGATTAGATGGACGTGTTCCGGCATCATCACGTAGGCCCACAAGTCAAACTCATGCTTGCGGCGAGCCAGATCAATCGCGTCGACCAGCCACTGACAAGATCGAGGCGACGCCAAGAACTTCTGCCGACGAAAGCAACAGAACGTCAGCGCATGGGCATGCCCGGCGTCATTGTATCGCCGGCAGGTTTTGAACTTCGGACGTTCGCTAGGAGTCTCGTCTCGCATGGTTCCAATTGTGGACCATGCGATACCCTAAACGCAAGCAAAAACTCCATAAACGATGAGCATATTGGGGCATGGGGTGGCATGCTTTCGCGCTAGCGTAAGCATGCCGAACCCTAATGGAGGCCAACTACCACCCCAGCATGCCGACGCTCCGCGACGGCATGCCACCCATCCGCGTTGGGTGATTGCAGTATCGGCGCACATGAACGCAAGCGTAGGCATCTTCACGGCATACAGGAGCGTCGCAGCTTTGGCTTCCGCAAAAAAGTGACTAGGGAAGCTTCGCAAATTCATCCTTCAGAAACTCATTGAGCTGGTGTTCGATATCAATTGCGAACGGAACAGCGCCGTGATCGCTCAAGACAAGCGAATCCCCCAATCGTCCGAAGGCGCAACTGTGAAAAGCATTTAATCGGTTGCAGGCTTCTTCAGCCTTCAAGGCCTCCTTTGCTTCCGCTAACGAAAAATTGCCCCAATCATGAGTTATGAAATTGCGCAGAATGCGGAAGTCATCAAGGCATTGCTCCAAATGGGAAGAGAGAGTGATGTTTAAACGTTCCCGCAGTAGCTCCAAATGCTTGGCAATATCGCTGCCATTCTTTTTCGACTTCAACGCGGAATCATAGTCAATAATTCCGAAACGACAGTAAGCAGCCAACGTCTCAACGTGCAGGGTAGCAACAGCAACGAGCATCCCATATCGGAAAGCATTGCCTAACGACTCATCCAGGTGCAGTAAGTAGTCAATAACCTCTTTCGGTATCTCTTCGGCCGCCATGCCGCCAGGGTTGATCGCCGCTTGAGTGTCATCATCAAGCGAGTTTTCAAAGCGTGCATTGCATTCATGCAGGTTCCAAGCGCGAATGCCAACCTGAGCGGCCACAATACTCAACTGTGCTTTATCGACCGCCATAGAAAAACTCCATCGCATCACGACTCCACACAGATCAACCACCCTCTTCTAAACACATGATGCGCAACTGTCGCTACTTCCCCACTCGCACAATCTTCTTCCCAAAATTCTCCCCACGCAGCACGCCAATCAACTCCCGCGGCGCGTTCTCCAGTCCTTCGCTCACGTCTTCCTTGTACTTGATCCGCCCCTCGCGGACCCAGCCCCCTACCTCCTCCAAGAACTGCGGGTACTGCGCCGCGAAGTCGCTCACGATGAAGCCGCGGAGCGTCAGCCGTTTTGTCAGGATGCTGTGCATTAACAGCGGCACGCGGTCGGGGCCGGGGGGGCGGTCGGTGTCGTTGTAGTGGGCGATCAAGCCGCAGACGGGGATACGGGCGAAGTTGTTGAGCAGCGGGAAGACCGCGGTGAAGACTTCGCCGCCGACGTTTTCGAAGTAGACGTCGACGCCGTCGGGGCAGGCCGACTTGAGTTGGGCGGCGAAGTCGGGGGCGCGGTGATCGAGGCAATCGTCGAAGCCTAGCTCCTCTTTCACGTAGCGGCACTTCTCGGGGCCGCCGGCGATGCCGATGACGCGGCAGCTTTTCAGTTTGCCGAGTTGGCCGACGACCGAGCCGACCGCACCAGAGGCGGCGGCAACGACAAGCGTTTCGCCCGGCTTCGGTTGGCCGATGTTCAGCAGGCCGGTGTAGGCGGTGAGGCCCGGCATGCCGAGGAGGCCGAGGGCGTAAGAGATGGGGCCAAGCGCCGGGTCGATTTCTTGGAGGCCGTCGCCGTCGCTGAGGGCATACTCTTGCCAGCCGATCGGCGCGAGGACGATCTCGCCGACGCGGTGGTCGGGGTGGTTCGACTCGACCACCTCGGCGACCGCCTGGCCCCCCATGACGCCGCCGACCTCGACGGGCGAGGCATACGACTTCCCCTCGTTCATCCGGCCCCGCATGTAGGGGTCGAGCGAGAGGTAGATGCTGCGGAGCAGGAGTTGGCCCGGGGCAGGGGAGGGGAGTTCGGTTTCGACGAGCTGAAAGTTTTCAAGCGTCGGTTCGCCGTGGGGGCGGGAGGCGAGGAGGATTTGGCGGTTTTTGGTGGGCATGGCGAGGTGCGAGTGGGCAGTTGCTGGTTGCTGGTTGCTGGTTGCTTGTGGGCGGTGTGCGGCGGGCAGTTGCTGGTTGCTGGTGGGGTTTGAGCGAGGTCGAGTCATTCTGAGCGAAGCGAAGAATCTGGAAGCTCGGTGTAGATGCTAGATCCTTCGCTTTGCTCAGGATGACGGACGCCGCGTTTCACGGTTGGGAAGTTTACCTGAACATAGACTCAAAACAAAAACGCCGCTGGGGACATTTTCCCAAGCGGCGTTTTCGTGTCGGCCCAATCTAGCGGGTCGCGTGGAGTTGATGGCCGCGCGACCGTGTCGTTCAAGTGTTCAATGCGTTCGGGTTGCTCGTCATGCTGCTTTGCTGCGACTCATCTCGATTCAGCGACGCATGTCAGCGTCCGCCGAAGACCTCCCTCCTGCGTCATTATCCTGTGACGCGTCGCCGTGACTTGCGGCCGGCGCCTGGCGCGCCCCACTCCTTCGTGAGACTCTCGAACACTTCGGGCGTCTCGTAACGGACGACTCCCTTTCCCTCGGGCATCGGGCCGATCAACCCGCGAAAGACCGGCATGCCGCGGAGGGTGAGGTCGGTGCTGCAATCGTCGATGCCGATCTGGGTGTGCATCCGCAAGACCGCGTCCTGGTGTTCGTAGTCGCGGGCGCGGAGCTCGCCGTTTTTGCCGCGCGTGACGATTCGGTAAGTTTTATCCTTCGCCATAGAGTGCCACGGGGAGGTGAGAGGGGAGTTGGTCAGGATATGGCTGCTATCGTCCGGCGGCGGAAGGAATGACAAACGTTTTGCCGCGCCAGCGCGCACCAGGCATCTTGCGCGAAACCGCTAGAACTAGCCTCAGCGTGCGTCGCCGGCGCAAAGCGACGCCGAGCGTGCGAGACGCGCACGATTATGCCGGCCGGCGCGGGAGACCGTCGCGGATCGCAACGCCTTGGCAAATGTTGCGGCTGGGGGCGCCGCGGCGGATTGGCGCCACGCGAACCCTCAAGCGGCCAATTCGACTCGGCGGCGGAATTGGCGAGTGCTGCTTTAGGCACAGCCCCCAGTTCGGCCCAAAACAGGTCCTCGACGCATCGTCATTGCCGACCAGCGACGGCGCGGCTAAATTTAGAAATCACCCGCTGGAGGGTAAGCGAATTGGCCAGCAGCCTGACTCGAAATCAGGTGCCCCGAAAGGGGTTGGGGGTTCGAATCCCCTGCCCTCCGCTCTTGTTTCTCATCGCAACCCGCGGCACCTTCTCGCGTAACTTGTTGCCTGCCTAGGGGCTTCGGGCCGACGCTCCCGTGTGCCCACGGCCCAGGTCGCTGTCCACGTAGGTTGCACGGCGCGGCGCCAGTATGACCACTTTCGCGCCCCGACTGCTGCGCCAGGCGCTGCGCGCTTTCGGGGTCAGTTCCGGTCATACGTAGCACGTTTTCTTCAGCGTCGTCGCTGGCGCTCCGGAGACTAACCATTGCCCCCAATCGGTCGGCTGCCTCGGCCTCGGCCCCCGGGAGCATATGCCCATACCGATTCATCGTCAGCACCGGCGTACTGTGATGACGAGGAGGCGATTCTCGCGTACTTCGCCCGCCTGGGGCCGTACGAGGCGGTCGTCGAGGCGACGGCCAGCTACGAATGGTTCGTCCAGCTCATTGAACCGACGGCCAAGCGGGTCGTGCTGGCCCATCCGGGCAAGCTTCGGGTGATCGCCGAGAGCAAGAACAAGACCGACAAGCTCGACGCGCAGACGCTGGCGGAGTTTCTCGCGCTGGACCAGGTTCCTGTCTTGGCGTCCCACGCCGCGAGTTCGCGACCACCGGACGTTGGTTCGGCTGCGCGCGTACGTGCAAGGCCGCATCACCTCCGCCAAGAACAAGCTGCGTTGGATCGTCGCGAGTTACAACGCCGACCGAACGGACCTGTTTTCGCGCGCCGGCCGAGCCTACCTCGAACAGATCGACCTGTCCGCCGCCGATCGGTTCGCCGCCGACTTGTTGTGCGAAGAACTCGACCAGCACGCGATGCGCCTCAGGAGGTCGACAAGCGGCTGAAACAATTCGCTCAGACGGCGCCGATTGCCGAGCAGGAGGCGCGGGCCGTCTTGGCCAGCATTCCTTGCGTGGGCCCGGTGACGACGGAGGTCGTCTTGGCCGAGACGGGCGACGTTCGCCGCTTTGGCTCGCAGCGCAAGGCGACCGCCTACGCCGGCCTGGCGCCCGGCATTCGGCAAAGCGACAAGCGGACCAAGCAACTGCCGATCACCAAAGCCCCCTTCGCGGCTGCTGCGAACGGCGCTGGTCGAGCTCGCCTGGCGGCTGACGAACAAGACCCGTCGCTGGGGTCTGCTGTACGAGCGACTCAAGAAGCGATGCAGGGCCAAGAAGGCGATCGTCGCCGTGGCTCGCCGCGCGTGGTGCGTCATCGTCTCGCTGCTCCACAGCGGCCAAGCGTACCGGCCGATCGGCGAGCCGCCGGCCGGCTAAGTCGATGCGCCCGACCAGCAACGGATCATGACCGCGGAACCAAACGATCACGAAACGAAGGCGACCCCGACATCACCAGCTGCCGGCGACCATCGAGTCGACCGACGCTAGAATGAATGGCGGCGCCTTTCGCAAACACGCTTCACGACGGGCCCCCTACCGGGCGGCGCCTCGAATAGATGGTTGAGCGTTCGTGAGAACAGCTCGCAGAAGCATCGGCAGGTTAGCGGATCACAAATCAGAAACAACCGTAATGCCGGTTGACAACGATCATCTCATAGATGCAGGGCATGAACACACCCAAGAAATGCGATCGATGCGGCGGCGCCAATCTCCACCATGGAACGGTCGACGCATTTCAGCCGGTGATCTTTCGTCCGACAGGTCCTCACGAATACCTGCCGAAGTCCGTCACGATTGAGGCGTGGCTCTGTTCGGACTGCGGAGCGATTCAGCTCGCGGCGGACGAAGGGTCGTTGAAGGCGTTTGGAATGCGGCCGTAGCCCCTCACGCCGCCTTCGCCGCCCGCAAATCCGCAAGGGTGACCGCAGCGAGCCCCGTGCGAGCGTCCGCGTCGATCGCGGCCATCGCCTTTAAGAACTCGGTTGCTAGATGCGCGGCATGGCCTGATTGGGCCGTTTAGTTCGCGCACGGGCGACGCAATTGCGCATACGAAGACTGCATTTCAATTCATGACAAAAGGCCATGTGGGCTATGTTTTGATCGGTAGGCAGTTACATTCCCTACGATCGTATCTCTTAACCTGTGACATGAAGCAATTACCCACGCGCAATTTGCGCGGTTCCGCAAAAGGCGGACTGATTGAACACTGCGGACAATGCGGAGCTAAAGTCGCCCTAATTCGCCCGGCGGCCACGCTCGATGCTTCCCCTTGGCGATGCCGGGGCTGCCGCTCCATCTTCTTGGCGACGCTAGAGCGCCGCGCAGGGTCGCTGTTTCGGGGCGGTGTCACGGCTGCCAGCTACTCAGACGTCTTCCAGCCGATCGAGATGTATCGGTCGCCGCGACGCGCTGTGTTGTCCGACGACGATGTTCAGCAACTAAAGCGGTGCACGCCCCCCCGCTCAGATGGTGCGGCCGATCTTCGGCAAACCGGGCGGCACGCCGTCGTCGCTCCCGTGAGCGTGTTGCCGCTCGAAGAAGATTTTAGAATCTCGGGAGTCCCCGCGACCGCCTACACCATCGACGTAAGCTGCGGCGGACTTTCATTGCTCCATCCCGAGCCGACAATCGCGCCTTACTTTGCAGTCGAATTCTCGTTGGCAAGCGCTCAGATTCCGCCCGTCCTCTTTAGGCCGAAGCGATGCGCTCGACTTGGATCAGCCTACTCCGTCGCCGGCGAGTTCGTGTGTCGCTTGAACTATTAGGCGACGCGGGGGGCAGCTGCCTGCAGAGGAGTAAGCCGCCCAATCTCCCCCACCCCGGCGCCAATTGCAAGCGCCGACGGAAAACGGCCGCACAGGATCGCCCGCGACGCGACGCGATGCGAGCGGCGGGCGTGACCATCGAGCCGCGTTTCGCGGGAACGCGTCAGCGAACGCCATCGGCGTTCAGCCGGTCGATCGCCTGCTTGACCAGCCGCTGCAGCTTGCCAAGCGAGTGCAGTTGGCAAGTATCCTTGATCAGCATCAGCCGTCCGATCGAATGTTTATCCGCCACGGATGGATCATCGCCGATCGCTTTAGCCTCCAGAAGCAAGCGGCGCACTTCGCCCGTACTGCAATCGATCGTTCGGCCGTCGATGATGATCTTGGCGACGTGGTACGGTGTCGGCGTCTCGTGCATGCTGAAAGTTTGACGCCCGGGCGCTGTAATCGCAAGCGATGGCCACCCCGATTTGGATCAAGCGAGGGATGGTGACTAGCTACACTCGTCGCGTGCAAGCGACCCGGGGTGGTGGTAAGATTCCCGCGAGGCGGTGGGTCCCCCGGCAGGCAAAGCCAGTAAGCTTCGAGGATGCGGAGACTACTCTTACGGTCGCCGAATCGCGAACGGTCGGGGGGCGATTCAAAGTTCTTTGCCGACTAAAAAAAGGGACCCAGTGGCCAAATTCCTCCGCTACGCCCTGGCGACGTTCTGCTTCGCGGCAAGCGTCGGGTGTCTGGCGTTATAGTGGCGGAGCTACTCACTGCTAGGCATGGTCGTGGTGCTGTAGCCGCGGATCGCAAGCTTCGCGCCGGCTGTTTTTCTGCTCGCCCTGATGCTTAGCGAACCTCGCGGAGCGTCCTTTCCTACATAAACGATTGCTTTCCAGAAACTCCACAGTTTATACTTATCGCGGGGCAGAGTACGAGACGCCAATGTATACATTCGCACTTCGGCTAACGGCCGGACTCTTTGCTGCCATTCTTTTCTCATCAATCTCTACTGCGGCCACTTTGCCTGGCCGGGCGTTTGCCTACACGCCTTTCGCATATCCTGGCGCTCTTTCGACTGAGGTTAGCGCTATCGACGGCCATCTGATTGTTGGTTCCTACCGATTAATAGATGGACTCCACGGTTTTGTCTTCGATGGACAATCGTTCACAACCTTGGATTTTCCTGGCGGAGGCGACAACAGCGTTAATGACATTGATGGTGACACAATAGTGGGCTCCTACGGCACCGATCGTCTACGGGGTTACCGCTATCGCGACGGAGTCTTTAGCACGGTCGAACATCCTGAAGTCAACCATTACTTCTCGAACGGGACTTACGTCAGCGGAATCTCGGACCAGAGGATAGTTGGCACCTACTTGGACTCATCTCAACGCACTCGAGGCTTCATTTACGACGCCGAAACATACCAGAGCTTCGATTACCCGAACGCGCTGCTGACGACAATCACGGGCGTTGATGGAAACCGCATCGTCGGAGGCCGTGATGATGGGACCGGCTATTTATTCGATGGAACCTCATTCACTACGATATTTGTTCCTGGAAGTACTTCAACTGTTCCCTTGGATGTTTACGGCAATACCGTCGTTGGCTATGCCTATTATGGAAGTCAAGGTCAGGCGGCATTCGTACTTCGTGACGGCAAGTTCCAGCTCTTCAAGGCGTCGCAAGCCGAACCGGGCCGCATGGCGTTCGTAGGTGTGTGGGGCAACAAAGTTGTTGGCGATCT
>JBGSMO010000019.1:0-37623 GCA_041740115.1 Pirellulales bacterium | reverse complement strand
CGACGTCGATACGAACTTTTTGGGTTCGGCCCAGCAAGCGTTTCCAAAGGCCGCCCCGTTTCGCGACTATCGCGTGATGCTCGACAAGCTGGGGAAGGGGATCGACGCCGTCATCGTCTCGACGCCCGATCATATGCATGGAGCGGTCTCGCTGGCGGCGATGTCGCTCGGTAAGCATGTCTACGTGCAGAAGCCGCTGGCCCACAACTTGGCGGAACTGCGGGCGATGTGCGACGCCTCGGCGGAGCAAGGAGTCGTCACGCAGATGGGAACGCAGATCCACGGCGAGTCGGCCTACCGCACCGCCGCGAAGATGTTGCGTGACGGCGCCATCGGCAAGGTGAGCGAGGTTCATTGCTGGATCGGCCGCGGGTTGCCGCTGCCGGCGAAGGAGCGGCCCAATCGGACCGATAAGGTTCCAGCAACGCTCGACTGGAAACTATGGCAAGGCGTCGCGCCGGAAGAACCATACATTGAAGGGTTTTACCATCCGTTTAACTGGCGGATGTGGCGCGACTATGGTTGCGGCATGCTGGGCGACATGGCGAGCCATCTGTTTGATCCGATTTTCACGGGGCTCGATTTGAAAGCGCCGTTGACGGTGCGATCGGGCGGGCCAGCCCACTTGCGCGACACGTTCTCGCCCGACACCGAAGTGGAGTACACGTTCGCCGGCACGCCGTTGACGGCCGAGAAGGTGCGATTCCGCTGGACGAACGGAGATTTCAAGCCCGATGCGTCGCGAGCGCAACTGCCGGAGGGGGTGAGCCTGCCTGAGTCGGGTTCGTTCGCGGTTGGCGAGAAGGGAGTGATGGTGCTGCCGCACTGGGCGATGCCGACGTTTTATTCGAACGGCAAGCCGATGGAGATCGAGATTAAATTGGTGAATAGCGTGAACCATTACCACGAGTGGGTGGCGGCGTGTCGCGGCGAAGGGACGACGGGAACGCCGTTCAGTTTCAGCGGGCCGCTTACCGAGGCGGTGCTGGCGGGGACAGTGGCAGGGGCGTTTCCGGAGGAGACGCTTAGTTGGGATTCGGCGGGGTTGAAGTTCGATCACGATGGCGCGACGGCACTCGTCCACCGACAGTATCGGGACGATTGGCGGCCGCTGAGGGTGTAAAGGGGGAGTCAGCGTCCGGTGATGTAGGCTGGGACAGCGTCCCACCCGCGCCGTGGTAGGGCGTAATCAACCGCTAGGCAGGTGGGGCGTTGCCCCAGCCTACGCGATGGCGTCGATGATGGCGTACATCGCGTCGAGGTACGTTTGCGCCTCGTCGAGCGGCATCACCAACGGCGGGGCGATGCGAAGCACGTCGCCGCTTAGCGGGCCAAGGAGGTGGATCGCGTGGCCTGCTTCGTCGCCGTCGTAACAGGCGCGGACAATGGAGCAGGCGGCTTCGTTCGACGTGCGGCCCGGCAGCGCGGCGCATTGAACGCCCCACACGTTACCCTCGCCGCGGATGGCGGCGACGGCGGCCGTGTCGGTTAATCGCTGCAGGCCTGCTTCGAAAACTTGCGATAGCTTGCGTCCGTGAGCCAGCACATCGGTCTGCTCGAACTCGTCGAGCGTTGCCAACACGGCGGCGCAACCGAGAGGGTGGCCGCTCCAGGTGTCGGAGGCTTCGCCGTAGTGGAGTTTCTCGAACAACTCCGTGCGGCCGACGACGGCGTCGACCGGGATGCCGTTGCCCATCCCCTTGCCGAGAACGACCATGTCGGGCTCGACGCCGTAATCTGCGAAGGCGTAGAGCGAACCGGTGCGGCCGAAGTTGGATTGAACTTCGTCGAGGATGAAGAGGACGCCGTGCTCGCGGCAGAAGGCTTCCAGGAGTTGCAGGTACTCCTTTTGCGGGTGGTATGAACCGCCGCCGCCGAGGTAGGGTTCGGTGATCAGGCAGCAGATCTGGTCGCCCAATTCGGCGTAGAGTTGCTTGAGTTCGGCGATATAAGGTGCGAGGTCGATCGGTTCCTGCCGCTGCGCGAGCGAGTAGCATTCCTCGCGCGGGAAGCTGATGAAGCGGACGCGAGGATCGCGTTCGGCGTCGTGCTCGCTACCGGTAACGGCGCCGGCGAGACCCTTCTTGCCGTGAAAGCCGTGGCGCGTGGCAAGGATTGTCTGCCTAGCCGGATCCTGGGCGAGCGCTGTGCGAAGCGCCTTGATGACGCCTTCGCTGCCGCTGGCCGACCAGACAACTTGCTCGAGACGGTTGCCGCCCGGCAAGGCTTGCAGGCTAGCAAGCAGGCGTCGGCAAGCTTCGGCTTCGAGCGGCGTGATGGCGTTGTACGTGGTGAGCGGAGCGGCGGCGAAGAAACTCCTGGAGGAGTTCGTCGTGGCGGCGGCGCTGTCGGGCGACTCGCCGCCGAATAGTTCGGGACCGTGGCCAAGGTATTGATAAACGCGCCGCCACCAGCGCGTTGGATTGTGCCCGAGGTTGGCGACGAGAACGCCGGAGGTGAAGTCGGCGAGTTTCGCGCCGTCGGCGGTGTAGTGGTAGCAGCCGGCGCTCCGCTCGATCACGGCGAGGGTCGGGGTGTAGGTGCGCAATGCGCGCGGCTCGGTTTGAGCGATGGCGCGCCGCATCGCGTCGCTTTCCGGCTCGCGGCGCTTCAAGTGTTGGACGGCGTTGATCGGCTGAACGGAGCTCATGGTGCGGGCTTTGCTGCGATAACGTACGTTTTTGGGGCGTTGAATGTTCGACAATTCAAACAGCAGGTTGATAGAGGACTTCAACTTCGGCTGCGCCGGGAGGCTTCAATACGAGTCCCCCAGCCGGGCCGTTGACCTCGACGACGCAGTCGGGCGTTCCGGCGGCATGGCTGGCGAGGATCGCTTCCATCGCCTCGACGGCGGCGACGACCTGACGATCGGCGGCGAGGTCGTTGTACGCCAGCGTGCGTGCGGCTGCGAGACGCGCGGCGCGCTCCCGCAGCGGACCGCCAAACTCAACCATCGCCGCCTCGCGCATGAAGCGTTCGATCACTTCGACGCCGTAGCCTCGCTGCGAGCGCTCGCCCCATGGTTCGAGAACTGCGGCGTTGTAGTGATTGTTGATCGTGTTCTTGATCGTGTGAGGCGTGGCGCCTTCAACGGTGCATTCGACGCCACGTTTGCGACTGTGGCCGTTCCACACGCCGTTGTCGAAGCGGAACTGGACTTCTTGCTCGACGTAGCCGGGGAAATTGTCAGGGGTGACCCAACTGGTATGAATGTCGAACGCCGCTTCCCGGCCATCGGAATGAGCGTACACGAGGCGAAGTTGCGTCGTGTCCCAGGTGGGGCCGTCGGCCGGTCCGACGATGCCGCGCTGGCCGGTGCATGCCACTCGCTTGAGTTGCAGCCCGAAAGTGAAGTCGATCAGTTTGATGTAGTGAACCGCGACATAGGTTCCCGGATTGCGGCCGGTGATCCACTCCGCGAACTGCGAACCGGCGATCGACTTTGGCTCCAACAGCGAGCAGTAGCCGTTGTTCACATGTTGCAGCACGCCATCGGCGACGAACGTGCGGAGTTTTTTGTGGTCGGGGTCGAGCAGTTTGTGATAGACGACCTTGGCGAGGACGCCATGATCGACGGCGAGTTGCTGAAGCTCGTCGAGTTCGGCCAGCTTGAGAACTGACGGTTTTTCGATGAGAACATGCTTGCCAGCTTCGATGGCCAGCTTGGCGGCGGCGAAGTGGCGATCGTCGGGCGTGGCGATGCAGAGGGCGTCGACCGGGCCTTGGACAAGTTGCTTGACGGCGTCGGCGCTGGAGAAGCTCTCGAACTCGCGAATGTCGGCTGGCGCCTTCGCGCGGTAGGCGGCGGCGCGCTGTCCGGTTCGCGTTGCGACGGCGGTCAGCGGGACGGAGCAGACGCCGAACGTCGGGTCGTACAGTGGCCGGCCGACGCTGCGTTCGAAGAAGGGCCGATATGTTTCGTCGAAGATCATCCCCATGCCGACCATGCCGACGCGGAGTTCATGAGCGGCGGCGAGTGGCGGAAGCGGCGGCACTGTTGAGCGTTTCAGCGTTGGAGAGGGAGGATGAGGCGCGGTCTTGAAGGATCACGGTGAACGGCGAAGATGACGGCCTAAACGACGCGACCTTCAGGACGGTACGACGAAGCGAGCCGCAGGTGGAGTTCCATCGCAGCGGCCGCCGTCGCCGCATCGCGGGCGGCAATCGCGGCGAGGATGATGCGATGCTCGCGAAAGCCTCGCAGAATCGCCTCGGTCCGTTCGGGCCCGAGCTCGTAAGAGAGTTGTTTGTATTGCCAGCACTTGTTGATGGCGCCGCGAAGGGGCTGGTTCGCGGCGTGGTCGGAGATTGCCAAGTGAAGGGCGAAGTCGAAGTCGCGGGCCAATCGCGGCCAGTCGTCGTTGTTCTGCGGATCGACGGCGTCGGCTTGCCGCTGGAGCTTTTGAATCGACTCGGCCGGCATGTGTTGCGCGGCTCGGGCCGCGGCGGCGGGTTCCAGCAGCAGGCGGACTTCGTGGATCTCGACGAGCCAATTCTCGGCGCCGGGTCGGACCATGGCCCGCATGTTCATCCGCTGGGTGACGATGCCGTCGGCGATCAGGCGCGAGAGGGCCTGCACGACCGGCGTGCGACTGACGCCAAGGGCGTTGGCGAGTTGCGTCGACTTCAGTTCACTGCCGCCAGGAAGTTCGCCGCGAACAATGCGGGCGAGGATCTCGTGGTAGACGTCGTCGACGCGTGATTGCTGCGCCTCGTCTTCCGGGAGGTTCAGATCAGGCGACTCGACTTCGGCGGGAAGTAGCTTGGCTCTAGACATGGGTCGCCGGCATTGCGGTTAAGGAAGGCGAAATGAATTCACTTTCGCCAGTCTGGTCGTTTGATCAGATATCGTCAAGCAATAATTCCTGAAAACGAAGCAGAATCAAGACGTGCGAGGGGGATTCCCTCCCTCAAACACTTTTACATCGATGCAGAAGGGGCGGGGCCAATCAAACAGCCGGCGCCCAGCCGGAGCGGTACTCGCGAGCCCAGAGTTTTTCCGCCGCCGGGTTGTCGAGGATGTGGCCGTTGGCGGGATCGGTTCGCACCGCTTGGCCAGTCCGGTATGCAATGTTGCCGAGGTGACAAAAGAGGGCGCTCTTATGCCCTTCGTCGATGTTGGCATTAGTGCGATGGCCGTCCCTGACGGCGTCGAGGAAGTCGCGCAAATGCTCGGCGTCGCCTCGTCCGCCCTGAAATTCGGCGACGAGCTTGCGGTCGCCGTCGTGGATCGTGGCGCCTTCATCGTTAATTTGGAGCATGCCTTCGGTGCCGCGGATTTCGATGCCGAAGATGCTCGCGCTTTCCGACGGGCGCAGCCAACATATCTGCTCCCAGACGATCATCTTGTCGCCGCATTCGAAGATCGCGTTGGCGGTGTCGGGAGTTTCTTGATCGTCGTCGTAGCGCAGGCGGGCGCCGGCGAAGGTGACGCGCGTCGGGAAATCGACACCTAGCGCCCAGCGGCAAATATCGATCGAGTGAACGCCGTTGTTGCCGATTTCGCCGTCGCCCCAGTTCCAGAAAAAGTGCCAGTTGTAGTGGAGCGTGTTGTCGCGAAACGGGCGCTCGGGAGCTGGGCCCTGCCACAACGAATAGTCGAGCCACGCAGGTGGCGGCGTCTCTTGGCCGACGCCGATCGAAGGCCGCGGCGTGTGGTACCACGACTTCGCATGGAGCGGCTCGCCAATGGCGCCTTCGCGCACGCGCTGAACAGCCTCGCGATAGAGGGAACCGCTGCGGCGTTGTGTGCCGACCTGGACGACGCGATTCGCTTTCTTGGCGGCGGCGATCATCAGTTCGCCCTCCTCCGCGGAGTGGCTGCAAGGCTTCTCGACATAGACATGCTTCCCGGCGGCGCAGGCAAAAATCGTCGCGGGCGCGTGCCAATGGTTCGGGGCAGCGCAAATCAAGGCGTCGACCGCCGGATCGTCGAGGGCTTGGCGAAAGTCGCGAATTCCTTGTGGCTTTTGGGCGCCCGCGGAGGTCGCAGCGGCGATCCCTTTGGCAATGGCGCGCTCGTCGGGGTCGCAGACGTAGGCGATGCGGCAGCCGGCTTGTTTGGCGAATTGGCCAGCCAGGTCGGAACCGCGACCGTTCGCTCCCATGAGGGCGAGGACAACTTCGCTATTGGCGTCGGCCGCGCGAGCGCGACCGCGGGCAAGCGTCGTCGCAGCGAGCGCGGCGGTGGAGGCGGCGACAAAGTGACGGCGATTGAGCGTCGACATGGGATGGTAGCTCCCAAAGAATTAATAGGCGAACCTTCGCGCGGGCGACATGCCGTTATGGTTTCTTCGACTCCGGACTGGCAATCCGCTGTTCGGCGCGAGCGATCATCTCTTTCGTGCTGACCAGGGCGCCGTTGCGTCGGAGGCTTTCGTCGGCTGCCTCCATGAAGGCGAACATTTCGATCGTTTCCGCGGCGGGGACCGGCGGATTGCCGGAAGCGAAGAACGTACAGATTTCGTCGACGAGCGGTTCGTAGCCAGAGAAACCTCGGTCGAACGCCATCCCTTTGTCGCCGAACGCGGTGAACGCGTAGTCGGCGTGACCTTTCAGGCCGCGCCACGCCGCGATGCGGCCGTCGCCCCAACGGCCCGTGACGAGCGTGGCCGTCGAGCCGTCGACGCGGCTGACGACTTCGCAGCCGGGCTTCATCATGGCATATATGGCTTCAATGCCGTGGACGCCGTACCAAGCGAGATCGATGTGGTGCGGCTCGGTTTCGAAGGGACTCGCCACGCTGCAACCCGTGACGTTGCCAACTGCGGGATCGTTGGCAAGCTTGGTCACCGCACTGCAATATCGGAGCGCGGACGACGAGAAGCAGGGGGTCTTCGTCTTCTCGGCGAGCCGAAAGATGGCGATGACGTCGGCAAGCTCCGCCGCCGCTGGCTTGTCGATGAAGACCGGCTTGCCGACGGCAAGTTGCTCGAATTGGCTGAGATGTGGCCGGCCGTCAACGCTTTCGAGCAGGACGACGTCGCATTTCTCGAGCAACGCGGGGATCGAATCGACGATCTCGATCCCCATGCCGCGGAGTTCTTCGGTGTAGGGGCCAACGCGATCGGCGCTGCTGGGGATATCGGGGCTGCCGCCGGGATAGGCGACGACGACTTCCACGTCGGCCCGCGGGCCGGTCGCGTCGGGGGCATTGATCAGCTTAGTGAATGCAATTACGTGGGACGTGTCGCAGCCGACGATACCGGCTCGCAGAGGCTCTGCGGCGTTGCCGAGCGAGGAATCCGCGAACATTACTAATGCTGCCATGAGTGCGAAACGTGTCACGCTGCCGTCTCCCGAGAACCTTGGAGGCCTTAAAGTGCATGCATTCACTAAGACGCCACGGTACTCAGTACCGCTGTTTGCTGTCAATTACTCGACCAGACTTGTTTCGCGAGTCGCCTGGAGAGGCCACCAGCGTCACCTTCTCCGCGTCGCGTCAAAGCGACCTGTTCGTCGAACCTAAACCGAACTCCTTAAAGGAGTTGCAGCGGCGTACGGTCATTCTTTAACAAGTGTTCTCAAAAGTTTTTTAGATTTTTCGATACCAGTTTCGCCGACGGCGCGCCTTACTTAACGATAGTGCTCCTCTCCTCACTTCTCACCGCACTCACGGCGGCAATCGTGGCGGACGATCTCCCCAATATCCCGAACAGCGGCGATTCCGCCGCGGCCAACCAGCGCCGCGATGCGTTTGCTCGGCTCTTCGCCAAGTACGATCGCTGGCTGTTCTCCTATCTCGTGACGTTGCTGGCGAATCCCGCCCACGCTGAAGAGGTGTTTCAAGAGGTTTGCGTCACGGTCTGGCGGATGTCGGATCAGTTCGATCTGGGAACCGACTTCGTGAAGTGGGTGAGCGTTATTGCCCACAACCAAGTTCGCAAATTTCGGCGGGAGTCGAAACGCGGGGGCTTCCAACTGAGCGACGTCACTTGCGAGAAGCTGGCCGCTGACGCGGCGCGGGGAGCCGACTTGTTTGATTTCCGCCGCGACGCGCTGCGGCAATGCCTCGGCAAGCTGCATGCGAATGACCGACAACTCGTTCAGCAGTGTTACGGCGACGCCGAGTCGAGCTTCAAGACGATTGCTGAAAAGCTCGGCCGGCCGGTGAACACCGTTTACAAGGCCCTCAACCGGATTCGCCGGTCGCTGCATCAGTGCATAGATCGCCGACTCTCTGCCGAGGGAGTGATATGAACGGACGCTGGACCACGGAACGCCTGCTCGACGCGATCGGCAACCTCTGCAACGGGACGATCGACGAGGCCGAAGGTCGCGAGTTGGACGAGATGCTAGCCAGCGATGCGCAGGCGCGGCGGGTTTACACCAACTACATGTGGACGCACGCCTGCCTTTATGCCGAAGGAGGAACGCTCCACGCCGGCGGCGAGGCGACGAATCATGCAGAATTGGCGAGCCAGATCGATCTGCATGCGGCGGAATCTCCTGCGGATGGCCGTCGTTGGGGCCGATCCTGGTTCGGACTTGCAGCGGCGATGATCGGAGTGGCGGCGTTCACCGGTTGGGGCACGGCCCGCTGGAACGATCGACAGACTGCTGAGCAATCGCCGACTGTCGCCGAGCAACTTGCCGTCCCGGCCGCGGAAGCGGTCGCTCGCATCACTGGCACGCACAACTGCATCTGGAGCGACCCGCAGGAACAAATCAGCTACGGATCGTCGCTCTTTCCGGGGCAGCGCATTGAGATTGCGGAAGGTCTTGCCGAGATCACGTTTGACGATGGCGCGACGCTGCTGCTCGAAGGGCCGGCGTCGTTCAACGTCGATAGTTCGAACAACGTGGCGCTCCTCGCGGGACGCTTGGCCGCCGTCGTGCCGCAGCGGGCGGAAGGCTTTCATGTGCGGACGGCTTCGCTCGACGTGTTTGACGTCGGGACCGAATTCGGGCTCGTTGCTCAGGAATCGGGCGCAGCGGAAGTTCATGTCTTCAACGGGCTGGTGAAGGCCGACGTCCTCGACAACCAGGGCCGGGCCACGCGGCGGTTGGAATTGAACGCGGCTGAGGCGGCCCGAATCAGTCCTCTCTCGACGACGGTGGTCGAGTTCCCCGCGAACGACGCCGGCTTTGTGCGCAACATTTCTCCGGCGTCGGGTCCGCATGACGGGCTGCTCGCCGATGAGTCCTTTCGCTATCCCGAGGGACCGCTCGAAGCCCAGAACGGCGGCTTCGGCTGGGCGGGGCCGTGGTTTACCACGTCGGCCGATGATGAAGATGCGGGGCCCGATTCCAATCGCGTGACGCCCGGTAGTTTGGCGGTGCAGGGGATCGTGCCAGTCGGTAATCGGGCGATTCTGATTGGCAATCGGAATCGAATTCGTCGGCAACTCGCTACATCCGTCGGCGGCGTGTTCGATGCTGAAGGATTGGTGGAAAACCAGGATGAAGTTCGCCTGATCGGCCGTGACGGCAAGAACGTTTACCTGAGCTTCGTGCAGCGCATTTCGCGGGTAAATGACGGGTTTTACGGCCTGGAGTTGCACCGCGGCGACGGCAACGGCAACCGCGTGTTGTGCATCGGCAACGGGGCGGACGGGGCCGGATATGGCGTCACCTCGAACGTGAACGTCTACGGAGCGAAGAATCTCCCCTCCTTAGGCGTTGAATCCAGTGAACCGAACTTCTTCGTAATCAAGATAGCATTTGGCGTCGGCAACCGTGACACGGCGGAGATCTATCGCAATCCGGCGTCGCTGCGGGACGAGAAAGAGTGCGAACCCGACGCCGTGCTGCGCGGCAACTTTGCCTTTGATCGCATTAGCCTGGCCAATTTCGACGGCGGCAAGGTCCATGAAGTCGACGAACTGCGCGTGGGAACCCATTTCCTCGCGGTAACCGGTCGGTGGGGCAATAATCAGGGTCGGCTAAGACAGCCGATCGCTCTTCTGAATGGATCAGATCAGCGGACAAATTCCGCGGATCTCAATACAGGATGGCTCAATCGCTTTTGGCTTGTGGCCAGCAGCGGACAATAGAGTTATTCGGCGGCGTTCTCTTTTCCTGTTAGAACAAACTTGTTGTACGGCAGCAGGCCTGACCGACGCCCCGTGCGTCGAAACGGCGCGACTTTTTCTTTTTTTGGGGGATCCCTCCCGGAGGTAGCATCATGAAGCGAATTTTGGGTTTATTCTTGGTCGGCGTGATGGCGGCGCCCGCGGCGGCGCAGATTGCGGTCGATGGTACGCTGGACGCTGGTTATGGCTCCGCGCTGGCAGTGCAAACTGTGGAAACGCAATTTGGCGACTCGACCGGCGGGATCGCGGGCGGCGGCGAACTTGACGCCGGTTACGCCGCGATTTCCGGCGGCCGGCTCTACGTCATGTTGGCCGGCAACGTCGAGAACAACTTCAACAAGGTGAGCGTCTTCATCGACTCGCAACCGGGCGGCGAGAACGTGCTCAATGGCGCGCTGGCTTATGACTTCAACAATGTGGCGTCCAACTTCGGCGGCCTGACGTTCGACGCAGGTTTTGAAGCCGACTATCACCTGTTTGGTCGTTGGGGCGGAGCCGGCAATGTGTTTGACCTCGATTTCGTCAACCGCGCCGCCAGCGTTCCGGGCAATGTGCGCGGCGATACTGGCTCCGCCAGCGTCGGCGGCGGCACTCCGATTCAGAGCGGTTCTGTGTTAGGCAACGGCACGGGAACTACGTCGATTCTGACGTCCCCGGTGACATTCGGCTTCAACAACACCAACGCCGCTGGCGTTGCGGGCGGCACGGGGGCAGCCAATCAGGCCGCCGCAGCAGCCGTGACGACGGGCCTGGAGTTTTCCATCGCGTTGGCCGACATCGGCAACCCGGTTTTCGGCGACCTGATCAAGATCCACGCCGTCTACGGCAATGGCGACAACAACTTCCACTCCAACCAAGTCCTCTCCGGACTGCCGACCGACCTGATGAACGGCATCCCCGCCGGCACCGGTAATCTGGGCGGAAACGGCGATGGCGGTTTCACCGGTAGCCTCAGCGGCGTCAGCTTCAATAACTTCGCTGGCGACCAGTTCTTCAGCCTGCGGGTGCCCGTGCCTGAGCCCTCGACTTTGGCGCTGGCTGGGCTGGGCGGATGCGGCGTCGTGGTGAGCCTGCTACGTCGCAAGAAGTAGTTTTGGCTGCCTTGGTGCTTTGATTGATGGGACATGTGACGCCGTGCTGCTCGCCGCATTCGCTTGCGGCGGGCAGTGACGGCGCACGGAGTGCGGCGGCCACGCCCTGTGCGCGGTGACCGCTGGCAATAGGTAGGGACGACAACCGCTTTTCTTGCGGAAGGGTTTCTTTATGTGCAATTCATGCGATCGATCGCGTCGTGGCGGCTTCACGCTAGTCGAGCTCCTCGTGGTGATCGCGATCATCGGCGTGCTGGTGGCGCTGCTGCTGCCGGCGGTGCAGGCGGCGCGGGAGGCGGCACGGCGGATGAGTTGCGGGAATAACATGAAGCAGGTTGGGCTTGCGTGTTTGAATTACGCCGACGCCAAGCAAGGCATCCTGCCCACCACGGTTCATCAATGGGCGGAAGATTTTGACATCAACGGCAACTGGATCGGCCCGCCTGGGGGAGCCAATGCCGTCCAGAACGGGGGGCCGGGCATTAGCGGAAAGGGTTGGATCGTCGAAATCTTGCCGTATGTAGAGCAGCAAGCAGTCCACCAAGGCATTATGGCCGGGCTGAAAACCGTTAAAGGAAAAACTAACTACTCCCTTCCTCGCGGCGCCAATGGCGCCGGCATGTCCGCGCCCGATATTCGTCCGTTTATCGAGGAGCAGTATCCGTTTCTGACTTGTGCATCGGATGAATCGGCGCAACCGTCGACTGATTTCTGGTACTGGGAGGGAGTCTCCGTGGGGGGAACCAACTACAAGGGAGTCATCGGCGATAGCGTCATGTCGGACGGCAACGCGCGAGGAAGCAGCAACCCCTCCACCGGTTTCCCTTTGTCGACCGGTTCTACTCCTGACTGTCACAATACGGCCGAATGCAACGGGCTCTTCGGCCGAAACACTTCGATCCAACCAGTGGCGCTGAAGTCGGTAACGGATGGGATGAGTAACACGTTGATGGTTGGCGAAAGCGTGCAACAGCAAGATTTTCACGGCGCCGCGTTTTTCTCGGACGGCGACTGGGCGACTTGCGGGGTGCCGATCAATTACTTCCACATCGGTCTCGATGTTGCCGCGATGAAGCAGAGTCCGCAGTGGATGCAGTCGCGCGGCTTTAAGAGCGTCCATCCGGGCGGCGTGAACTTCGTGATGGGCGACGGTTCGGTGCAGTACGTCAACGAGGGGATTGATACTTTGGCCTACCGAGCACTGGCTACGCGCGCAGGCGGCGAAACCGTATCGCTGAATCAATAACGTCGTCGTGCGAGACTCTCCTTCAATTGTTTCCGCTTGAATCCGTCAATCGTTAACCCATGAACACGTCGATCAAATCTCGCTCTCGACTCCTAATCGCGGCTGCGTTGCTTGCGGCATCAGGCGGTTGCGGCGCTACCGCTAAGTACGACGCCAACGTGCAAGGAACGGTCACGATCGACGGCGAATTGGCGCCGGGAGGGACGGTGACATTCACGCCTGTTGAGAAGGGCCCAACGGCCGTCGGAACGATTGCTTCGGATGGAAGCTACGCGCTGCGAATTGGCCAAGGCGACGTCGGTAGCCCTGACAGCAGTGAGATTCCCTCAGGGAAGTATGTCGTGACGGCGATGATTACTGGCTCGTCGCCTCCAACCGATTCCGCACCAGCGGGAGCTCCGCCCTCGGCAGGCCCGAAGATAATCGCAGAGAAGTACGGCAGTCGCGTCACGAGCGACTTGAAATTCGAGGTTAAGAAGGGGCCCAACATTATCGTCCTCGCACTGGACGGGCCGTGGGCGAATCCTCCTGTGGAAGAGCCAAGCGACGATACATCGGCGGCAGAGGCAGAGGGCGAGCAGGAATCGGCAACGACCGGGGCTCGCGAAGACGCTGCGACGGCTAGCACCCCGGCAGGTGTCACGGAAACTGCTGAACCGGCCACGGCGACCGAGAACGAGGCTTTCAAGGACCAGGAGGCCAAGCGTTGAACGCGTTCTTTTCCTGTTTGCAACCCAGCATGCTCGCTGCCTGCCTCGGCTTGGTTGCCTTGACTGGTTGCGGCGGCCCCTACGACGCGGCCGTCTCGGGGATGGTGAAGTTCAACGGCGCCCCCGTGCCGCGCGGCACCGTTTCGTTCAAGCCGCAATCGACGGGCGCGGATGCGTTCGGCCAAATCAATTCCGATGGAACTTATGTGTTGCGGACAGGGCGTGAGGAAGGTTTGAACTCGGGCTCATACTCCGTAAGCGTTGCCGCCAACGAAACTCCGGCTCCGAATCCCAAGGGGGGGCCGCCGCCGATGGGAAAAGCGATCACGCCTGAGTGGTACCGTGATCCGGCGACATCGGGACTGACTTTCACGGTAGTTCCAGGCGACAACACGATTGATATTGAGTTGAACGCTACGCCGCCGCCTGGTTGGAAGCCGCCGCCCGGTAGACGTTGAGAGCCTGTCTGCCAGCTTTTCGATTCAGTGCATGAGACGTGCTGATGAACCAGATATCACGACGATATCGACCTGTTTCGGAATCGCGCCAGCGGATGGCCTGTTCGTTGGAATTCAATGCAACTACTCGCTTCACCACGCTTGAACTACGATCGCCGCGCATCGTTGATGCGGACCGGGGGCCGCGCGCTCGCACTGTTGGCGGCGCTCGCGGGCTTCGACTGGGCGACTAGCTCGTCGCATGCGGTGGACGTCTCGGCGCCCGCCATCTTGCAAATGTACGAGGCGCGGTGGCAGAAGATTGAAGACCGCATGGCCGATATTCACAACGTAGGCTACGGGCAGATGTGGCTGCCGCCGCCGCAGCGAGCCGACACCGGCGGATTCTCGGTTGGCTACGACGTCTTCGATCGCTTTGACCTCGGCAAGCCGCGTAGTGAAACGCTTTACGGCACCGAGACGGGATTGAAGGCAAGCGTCGCCGCCGCGCGGCATGCGGGGGTGAGCGTGTACACCGACTTCGTCCCCAATCACAACGGGTTTGGCGACTCGAACGACGCCCCCTTCGTGGCGGCGGGCGGCTATCCAGGGTTCGCATTGCAGCTTCCCGGCGATCAGTACGGCGATTTCCACAACCCCAGCGACGGCGATGAACTGCAAGGCCAGCTTGCGGGACTGGTCGACATCGCGCAGGAGAAGAATCACCAGTTGATTCGCCATCCCACGACGCCGGGCAATCCAAGTAACATTCCCGCGGGGACGATGTTCAATAAGCCCGATCCAAATAACGCGCGGCTGTATCCAGACCAGGCGCTCGGCGGATTGACGCTGAGCGATCCGGCGTTGGGCGGAACGGTAACGCGCTACCGATTCAACGCGGCGAACCCGCTTGCAGGCGACCCCCTGCCAGAAAACGCCACGGGACTGCTGATGCGTAACGCCCAGTGGATGGTCGAGGTCATTGGCGTCGACGGATTTCGCATCGACGCGGCCAAGCATTTCCCTGAATTCGTGATGGACTATCTCGACCAGGCGACGTTTCGCGCCAATCCGCGGCTGAATCTCGACGGATCGATTAAGCCGACGTTCATGTTCTCGGAATTGCTCACGGGCGACAAAGGATTTATTCAGAGCTACATCCGCAAGGATCTGCCGAGCACCGTCAGCATCAACCCCGCGTACACCACGGTAGGCGGCAATCGCGACGCGCTAGACTTCCCGCTCTTTTTCGCCATGCGCGAAAACTTGACCGGCAACGGCCTGCAGAACAACTGGCACAGCATCCGCAACGCCAGCCAGGATATGCAAGACGACGGGCTGCGCAACGGCAGTCAGGGCGTGTCGTTCGTCGATAGCCACGACAACCTGCCGGGGGGATTTCCGTTTCTCAAGAACGTCGCCTACGCTTACACGCTGTTGCGACCGGGCAACGCGATTGTTTACGCGAACGCCCTCGAATTCGGCACAGGCCGTGATTTTCCAAACGACGGAAAAGTCGATGCCTTAGGCGGTTTTTACGGTGAGACGATCACGAAGCTGGTGGAGTTGCGCAACTCGCACGGCCGTGGCGACTTTCACGAGCGGTGGGTTGACGATGCCTTCAACCCCAACGGCTTCTCTAACATCTATGTCTACGAACGGGCCAACTCCGCGGTCGTGGGCTTGAACAGCCGTAATGATTCGTTTGTCGAAACTCGCAACGGCGTGCAGACCAACTTCGCGCCTGGCACAGTGCTTGTAGAGCTGACCGGCAACGCCGCCGATGCGACGGTTGATCCGGGGAACGCGATTCCCGAGGCGATTCGCGTAAACGGCTCCGGGCAGATCAATCTCAGCATTCCCAGCAATGCAGGGCACGGCCGCGGCTACGTCATCTACGGCGTGGCGCCGCCGCAAGGGACGCTTTCGCTGACGGGCGTCTCGTCAACGCTCGCCGGCGCGACGCCGACGGCTGCGAACAACGGCACGGCTCGGTTGACCGACATCGACGTGATCACGGGCAATTCGTTCGCCGTGCAGCTTAACACGACGCCGGCGACGCTGCCGGCGCCGGCGGGCGAAGCCAATCCCGTTCGCGACGTTCACGCCGACGGCGACGCCGCGCTGCTGATGATCGACGGCGGAATCAACTTGAACAACCTGGCAGGCGTCGACCATACCACCCCGGGGAGCGTCGTTTACGGCTTCGAAGAGTTTACCGATGTGCGCTCCCCGGGCTATGTCGACAATGGCGCCGGCGTCAACGTCGGCACGGGCGCCGGGCTCTATTCGCAGACGATCGACGCCAGCGCGCTGAGCGAGGGGCGTCACTACCTTACTGTTCGGGCCTTCCGTCATCGCAACGCCGCCACTGGCGGTGACGGAGGCCCGGCGGTCTTTACCGACTTCACGCGGACGATCTACGTCGACCGGCTGGCGCCTGAGGCGGCAGTGGTCAGCTTCGCGCCGTTTGCCAGCAGCCCCAGCACGCTGCAGAACCGCGATCTGATCGTGCGTTCCGCCGACGGCACCGCCGACAACATGCATTTCTTTCTCGACCTGCCGGCGAACATGACCGACGCTCAGATTATGCAAATGGTTCAGAACGGCCAGGGGGATGCAGCCGATTACGATCGCGACAGCTTTGTCTCGGGTTACTTCGGCGTGCGGACGGGGAATCATGTGGCGACCGTCGTCACGTTTGAGCCGACGGGACGTTCGAACATTCAACGCTTCGCCGGGATGTTCACGGAGACGGGCGTCGGGGCCGGGTTTGGCGACATGAACGGCAACGGCGTCTACGCCGCGTCGGACCTGCTCGGCGCCAGCAACGGCTCGTTCGAGCAAGTACTGTACAGCCAAAACAGTTTGTTCAACGCCGCCGCCGACGTGAACGGCGACGGGCGGGTGACGAACATCGACCTGTTCGCGCTCGGCGACGAATTGGCAGCCGAAGGAGCGAGCGCCGCGGCGCTGAATGCTTACGACCAACTGCTGGTGAAGCGCGGCGACGTCAACTTGGACGGCGTCACCAATGGCGCCGACGTTGCGGCGTTGCATGCGAACTTCGGCCAAACGGGCTGGCAGGCCGACTTGAACGCCGACGGCGTCGTGGGGCTGAGCGACGTCTCAACCTTGATTATGGAGTTGGTTCGCACGAGCTTCGGCGACTTCAATCTCGATCGCCGAGTTGACGGGGCCGACTTCCTGACTTGGCAGCGGAATATGGGGCTCGCCGGAGCTCGCTTTGACCAAGGCGACGCTGATCTCAACGGCGTGATCGACGCCGCTGATTTGGCGATCTTTCGCAGCGGGTACGGCGCCGTCGGCCCGCTTAGCAGTAAGGTCGCATCGGCCGCCGTCCCGGAACCGTGTTCGTATTTGACGGCGCTAGCAGCGGCGATTGGCATCGCGAGACATGCTTCCGCCGCGCGGCGACAATGCCCATCCAAGATTTCATAACCAATGTAGCGGGGACGAACGCTCCCCTGACTTTTCGACTACGGGCGATCGAAGACCCAACATTAACGAGGGAGGACGAACGATGAACGCTTTTCGTTTTGCACGTTACGCCATGGCCGCAACGGCACTTTTGGCGGCGCCCGCATTCGCGGTTCCGGTGCTGGACGGCACAGCCGACGCCGAATACGGCGCTGCGTTATCGACGCAGAACACCAACACGCAGTTCGGCAATGCGACGAGCGGCGACCCGATCAACGCCGGCGGCGGGTCGGAAATCGATCAGGTCTTTGGATACATTAGCGGCGGCAGACTATATGTGACGATCGCCGGCAATTTGGAGACGAACTTTAACAAGTTCGATGTCTTCATCGATTCCGAGGCCGGCGGCTCCAACGTCATCGACGGCGGGGTCCTGCCTGCTGGCGTCGACCAGTTCTGCTGCGGTGGCAACGGGACCGATCCAAATAGCACCGGCGCGTTGCAACGACTGACCGGACTGACGTTCGACGCCGGTTTTGAGGCCGATCACTTCCTCACGTTCACCCACGGGTTCGAAAAGCTGCACGAAGGTCTGCCGGATGAACTCCAGTTCTACGCAGCGACGGCCCACTACGCCGATCTGACCGACGGCGTCAGCGGTCGGAACGCAGCACTTGGCATGCAACTGGCCCAGCGGGGTTTGCCCAACGTGCTGCGAGGCACTACCGGCGATTTCGACACGGACGGCAACGTCGACGGCGGCGAATTCCTCACCTGGCAGCAAAACTTCGGCACGGCGGCTGGCGCCACGCGGGCTCAAGGGGACGCCGACGGAAATGGCGCCGTTGACGCGGCTGACCTTGGCACCTGGCAGGCGACATACGGGTTCGACGTCGCCAATGCCCCATTCGACGACTACTACTTCGCTCCGCAGAATCCCAATGCCGACAATTCGGATGCACTGGTCGGTCCCACGCTGCCGGGGCTTACTCAAGGAGAGTTGATCGACAAGGTCTACGCCCAGGGCGCCGGCACGGTGAACGGCAATCTCATTACGCGCGAGTTGGAATTCTCTCTGCCGATCGACGGGAGCGATCCCACGAATACGTTCAAGCGGCGGAATATGGAGAATATCGTCGATTTGCAGTTGGCAATCGACAACAGCAATGTCGCCGGCGTGTCTGGCGATGGTCCCTACGACACGCCGACCGCAGGCGATCCGCAGAACGTCCGGACCGGCATCGAATTCTCGATCCCGCTTTCGGAGATCGGCTACACGTCAGGGCCCATCAAGCTGATCGCCTTCGTTAACAACGGTGGGCATGATTTTCTTGCCAACCAAGTCTCGGGCGCGGGAGTTTTGTTGGGAAATCTGGGCAGCTTGCTGCCTGATTTCGAACTCGAGTTCCCAGGCAATCAGTTTGTCACGATTCCCGCCGCTGCGACGGTGGCGGCTGGCGCCGTTCCGGAACCGACGGCAGCGCTGTTGCTCCTGAGCGGCCTCGGCGCCATGGGCGCTATTCGCCGGCGATCGGCGTAATGACTTTGGGAAAGATTGAGTAGCGCTTGGTTCGGGGCGGCCGCGAGTTCGCCGGGGGGCAGCCGCGGTCGCCCCATTTTTACTATCCTTTATTTTGCGAGAGAGCGTCATTCAGTGAAGGCGATTGAGCGACTGATCGCGTTGGCAATTGTCTGTGCCGTAGGGTGCGGCGACGGGGTCGTCCCCAGTCGTTTGGCGAACGTCCCCGAACTCACGGCGGCTGCGACCGAAACGCCGGCGGCGCTCAAAGCGACCAACGCCGTCGAATGGGATGACGCCGACGCGCTCCCCAATGTGCCGGCGTGGGCCATCGACGCTGTCTTCTACCAGATTTTTCCCGAGCGGTTCCGCAACGGCGATCCGTCGAACGACCCGACGCATGCGTCGCTGGAATTCCCCGACGTGATTCCGAAGTCGTGGAAGATCTCGCCCTGGACGGGCGACTGGTACGCGCGGGCCGATTGGGAGCGCGAAAGCGGCGACAACTTCTACGAGAACGGCGTCTTCAACCGGCGTTACGGCGGTGATTTGCAAGGGGTGCTCGACAAGCTCGAGTACTTGGAGAATCTTGGCGTCAACGCGATTTACTTCAACCCCGTTTTCTACGGCCGCTCGCTCCACAAGTATGACGGGAGTTCGATGCACCACATCGACCCCCACTTCGGGCCCGACCCGGCGGGCGACTTCGCGCTGATGGCCGAGGAATCTAGCGATCCGGCGTCGTGGCATTGGACGGCTGCCGACAAGCTGTTTCTCAAACTGCTGGCTGAGGCCCACGCGCGCGGCATCCGCGTCGTCATCGACGGAGTCTTTAATCATTCGGGCCGCGATTTCTTTGCGTTCGCCGACATCGCCAAGCGTCGCGAAGCGTCCCCCTACGTCGATTGGTATATCGTCGCCCATTTCGACGATCCCGCGACGCCGGCGAACGAATTCCAGTACAAGGGCTGGTGGGGCAACGATACGCTGCCGGAGTTCTCCAACAACGCGGCAGGCGATGACCTTCACGCAGGCCCCAAACAGTACGTCATGGACATCACGCGCCGCTGGATGGACCCCGACGGCGACGGCAATCCGCAGGACGGCATCGACGGTTGGCGGCTCGACGTGGCCGAGGAGATTCCGCTCCCGTTCTGGAAGGAGTGGAACGGACTCGTTCGCCAACTCAACCCCGCGGCGTACACCGTGGCGGAAGTCTGGAACGACGCCCGTCGCTTTCTGGTCGACGGGGGATTCTCGGCGACGATGAACTATCACGCCTTTGCGTTTCCAACGAAGGGGTTTTTGATCGACGGCCGGATGACCGCGCACGATTTTGGTCGCGAATTGCAACTCCGACGCGAGGCGTATCCGGCGGCCATGCAGTTCGCGCTGCAGAACCTTGTCGATTCGCACGATACCGATCGTTTGGCGTCGATGATCGTCAATCGACCGATCGACGAACCTTACCGCAATCCTGATCGGTTCGATTTCGACGAAGGGGGCGTCGTCTCGCCTCGACACAACTCAAAGTACGACGTCGGCCCTCCGACGGAGCAAGAGCGACGATTGCAGCGAATGGTCGTGCTGCTGCAGATGACCTACGTCGGCGCCCCGATGGTTTACTACGGCGACGAAGCGGGGATGTGGGGAGCAGACGACCCTTGCGACCGCTGGCCGATGACTTGGGACGACCTGAAGTTCGACGCGCAGGCGGACGATCCTTTGGGCCGCTCCCGCGACGCGGCGCCAGTCGCCTTTGACGACGATCTTCACGCATTTTACCGCGACGCCATTGCGTTGCGAAATAAGGAAGCTGCGTTACGCCGCGGTAGTTGGTCGCCAGTCACTAGCGACGACGATGCGAAGTTCTTTGCATTTCGGCGGGAACTAGACGGGCGGCGGGTGTTGGTTGCGTTCAATCGCGGCGAGGCGCCTTTTGAATGGGCCATTCCTGCGGACCTTGGGACTGACGCCAAGATTCTCTTTAGTACGGACGAAGCCGCCTCACTAGCGCCGGTCGCAAGTGGTACAGCCCAATCGGCCAAGCTACCCGCCATGTGTGGCGCAGTCATTGCGGAGTGATGACGTGAGAATTTGTCGTCGCAACGCATTAACGGCCCAACTGCTCGTCGTGGCCGCGTTGCTGACGCTCGGCGGTTGTGCGGAACGAGATTCGCGGCGCGTCATCAACCTCTGGCACCAAATGCGACCCGAAGACCGCGCCGTGCTGGCGGAGCGGATCGACGTCTTCGAGCGCGATCACCCCGGCGTTTCGGTCCGTGCTCTTTACAAAGAAACGGAAGAATTGCGCAGCGGCCTCGTGTCGGCGGTGTTGGCCGACAAGGGACCGGAAGTCATCTACGGCCCGTCCGACGTCGTCGGCGTCTACCAGGCAATGGGCGCGCTGGCTGATATGTCGGCCTGGTTCACGCCGGTCGAGGAAGAGGCGTTCGATCCGCGCGCCGTCGTGCGTCTGCCAGATCGAGCCGATCCGGCGCGTGAGGATTTGGTCTTCCTGGGAGATCGCTTCGGCAACCACCTTGCGCTCGTCTACAACCGTCGCCTGATTCCTCGCCCGCCTGCAACGACGGCGGAATTGGTCGAAATGGCCAAGGCGAATACGGTCGATGAAGACGGCGACGGCCAGAGCGACCGCTACGGCCTGGTGTGGAATTACACCGAGCCCTTCTTCGTCATTCCCTTTCTCACCGGGTACGGCGCCTGGATCTTCGAGGACGAGGCGGCGGCTCACGGAGAAGGTCGGCGGGAACCGCAGCCGACGCTGGATACACCGGAAGCGATCGCCGCGTATCGCTTCGTCGCCGCCTTGCGCAATGAGCATCAAGTGCTGCCGCGCTCGGCCGACTACGAGACGGCCACGGCGCTGTTTCGCGCCGGCAAGGCCGCGATGATTATTGACGGCGATTGGAGTTGGCAGAACTACCTCACGACACCGGGCCTCGACGCTGCGGTCGCGCTGTTGCCGACGGTCTCGGAAACGGGACTGCCGATGGCGCCGATGGTGGCGCCGAAGGGATATAGCCTCACCTCGTTTGCGACGGGAGAACAAGCCGACGAAGCCATGGAGCTGATTCTGTTCCTCACGGGCGCGGAGACGCAGCATGCGTTCCTGGCCCGACAGCGGATTTTGCCGTCGCGGCTCGCCTTGCGCGACGACCCGCTGGTGAAGGATGACCCGGTGATGGCGCTCTCGGCGGCCCAGGCGGAGCGGGGCCGCGCGATGCCGACGACGGTCGCCATGCGAGCAGTCTGGGACGCGATGCGGCCACCTTACCAGCTGATGATGGCGGGGCAACTCGATGCGGCCGAGGCCTCGGCCCGCATGCAGCATGACGCGCTCGCACGCATCGAGACGATCACGGGGCGAACGACGCCGGACGGTTCAGCGTTCGTCGTTTACGCGCTGGCTGCCAGTGCCTTGGCGGTGCTCCTGGCGTTTCTGCGTCGTCACTTCCGCGTCTTCTGGAGTGATTGGCGGCGGAACCGTTTAGCCTATGCGCTGGTCTTACCGTCAATGGTGCTGATCTTTCTCACCGTGCTCTATCCGCTGGCATACAACGTTGTACTGTCGTTTTCGAATATGTCGCTCACTAACTTGCGCGACTGGGAGATCATCGGGCTGCACAATTACACATCGATCGCTACGGGCGGCGAGTCGCAAGTCTTTTGGCAAATCCTCGTGAAGACACTGTTCTGGACAGCGATCAACGTCTTCTTTCACGTCACGATCGGCGTTCTGCTTGCCGTGACGCTCAACGGGCCGGTTGCGGGCAAGAGCTTATATCGCGTCATGCTGATCATTCCGTGGGCCGTGCCGGCGTACATCACGGCGCTGACGTGGCGAGGAATGTTCGACGAGCAGTTCGGCGCCGTCAACCAGATGATTCGCGGGTTGAGTTGGGTGAATAGGTTTCTGCCAGAGATGCTGCAACTGGAGCCGATCAATTGGCTCGGCCAGGCGACGCCGGCCTTCGCAGCCTGCATCATCGCCAACGTCTGGCTCGGGTTTCCGTTCATGATGGTGATCGCCTTGGGCGGGCTGCAGGGAATCCCGGCGGAACTTTACGAAGCGGCCCGCATCGATCGGGCGTCTCGCTGGCAGCAGTTCCGGATGATCACGTTGCCGATGTTGAAGCCAGTGCTTGTGCCGGCGGTGACGCTGGGGGCGGTCTGGACCTTCAACAACCTCAACGTGGTGTGGCTCGTCTCGAACGGGGGCGAACCGGCGGACCAAACGCACATTCTGGTGAGCTACGTCTACAAGGCGGTGTTCAATCTCTACCAGTACGGCTACGGGGCCGCGCTGTCGATGGTGCTGTTTTTCATGTTACTGACGTTCTCGCTCGTCTTCTTGGGCCGGACAAGGGCGACGGAAGCCGTGAATTGAGAAACCTGGTTTCGATCGTCGACTACTACGCTCCTCCTACATGTCTGAACCGAAACTACTTACCGCCGCTCGGCATGTCGTGCTGCTCGCGTTTGTAGCAATCGCGCTATGGCCGGTGCTCGACGTGGTGTCGATTTCGCTCCGTCCCGGAGATCAGCTTCGCACGGCCGAGTGGCGGCTGATCCCGCGTGATTGGACGCTCGACTCCTATCGAGAACTCTTCACGAGCCAGCCGTTTCTGCGCTGGCTCGGTAACTCGCTGCTGGTGGCTGCGGGCGTCACGGCGACCGGCGTCGCGCTGGCGTCGATCGGCGGCTACGCCTTCAGCCGGTTTCGGTTCGTCGGTCGGCAGGCGATGATGCTCTCGATTCTGACGACGCAGATGTTCCCGGCGACGATGCTGCTGTTGCCGCTGTACATCATGATCGCGAAGTTGGGCCTCGTGAACACGTTCCTCGGCCTCGGCATCTTTTACGTCTCGACGGCGCTGCCGTTTTGCATTTGGCAGATGAAAGGGTTCTACGACACGATTCCCCATTCGCTCGAAGAGGCGGCGCGCATCGACGGCTGCACGCCTTGGCAATCGTTCCGCCGCGTGATCTTGCCGCTGGCCGTGCCGGGATTGGTGATCACGGCGCTCTTCAGCTTCATGACGGCGTGGAGCGAGTACATCGTCGCCGCGCAGATTCTCCAAGACCGCGATCTCTTCACGCTGCCGCTGGGGTTGAAGAGCTTTCAATCGAGCATGTCGACGCAGTGGGGACTCTACGCCGCGGCTTCGATCTTAGTGAGCGTGCCGGTCGTCGTCGTGTTTGTATTGCTCAGCCGCTATCTGGTCTCGGGGATGACGCTGGGCTCGGTAAAGGAGTAACTGCCTAGTTGCGCAGCGAACGCGCCCTAAAAACACCGGCTGCCGGAATTGCTTCCGGCAGCCGGTCGTTCATCGCTACAACAGGTTGACCACGCGGTCGGCGAGGCCCTTCTCGCCGAGCACCACGTTGAGCTTGCCGCCTGCGGCGACTCGCTCCAGGACCTCCAGTTCCCGGAGCCGCATCAACGTCGGGTTGTCGGCGAGGAGTCGGGCGGTGTTCGCCTGGCTGCGCATCGCGGCGGTTTCCTCGCGGCGGACGATCAAGTTGGCCTCGGCCGCTTTCTTGGCCTCGGTCACCCTATTCATCAGGTCCTTCATCTCGCCCGGCAGGATGACGTCGCGCACGCCCACCGAGACAATCTGCAAACCCAACTCGCCCGCCCGACGGCGGACCGCTTCCTCGAACTCGCTGGTGACCGCATCCTTCTCGGTCAAGAACGAATCAAGGTCACGCGCCGCCACCAGCGCCCGCAGCGCCAACTGCGCCTCGCGGTACAGCGACTGGCTCGCGCCGTCGGCCACCATGATCGACTGCCGCGCGTCGACCACTCGGTAGGTAACGACCGCATTCATGCGGAGCGTCACCTTGTCGGCGGTCATGATTTCCTGACCGGCAACGTCGAGGGTCTGTTCGCGGAGGTCGATCTCGGCCATACGAGCGTCGCCCATCCCGCGCCACCAGGCGTACTGGCCTGGCGGCAAGGTTTCGACGAACTCGCCGCTCTGGAACACGACGCCGACCTTGTGACGATCCACCGTGCAAACGTCCAACACTTGCGACGCTTGCGGGCTGCGGACGATCACATTGAAATCATCATGCTGGAAGCGGACCTTCCGCGCGTCGATCGTTTCAATGCGCACTTCCTTGCAGCCGGTCCAGTACGCGTACAAGCCCGGCGGCAAGAGGTGGCTGAAACGACCGTCGATCCAGACGAGCGCCCGCTCGTGGTCCTTCAGGTCCACCACTTGCGCACGACCTGCCAGAGCGCCGCACTTAACGATAACGTCGAGCTTGTCGTGACGGAGCCACGGCAGTCGCTGCGACGTGACGTCGATTCGGACTTTGTGCAGCGGATCGAAGATCCAGCGGCGGCCCGCATCGAGCAAGCCTTGGAACTCGCCGTCGCGGAAGTACAGACCGACTTCGTCACTATGAATGTGAACTCGCTTGAACATGATGGCCGCACCTCCTTTCTTGACATGACTATGCGGCGAATGTCGTTTGGCTATTCTTGCTTCACGCCCCGCAAAATGGCTTGGCGTGAATGCATTAACCACAGAGAACACAGAGGACACGGAGAAAAAGTCACGAAGTTATTTCTCATTGATTCTCCCTCTGTGCTCTCTGTGTTCTCCGTGGTGAATGCGATTGACTTTGCTATGGAAAATAGACGATGCGTTAAACCGCTTCGTGGTTCGCACGATTCTTAAGAAATCCCTCCGGCAACGAAACGAACAATCGATCACGCCTCCGCACGCGGAGCGTCGTTTAAGCAATCGCGGCTGCAGCGTCATCGGCGAGTTGTCCGTCGACGTCGCTCCGCGCCAAACGCTGCAGGTCGGCCATCGACTTCTCTCTCTCGCTTCACACGCTGCAGACGCGAATGCGGAATCCACGCACTACAGAGCGTCGGCGGGCGCTGCCGACGTCGTCGACTCGCCGAAGCGAGTACGGCGACGCGCGGCCGATCTCATCATTCGTTCGTTGCCCTCGGGGTTACCTGAGACGCTCACGCGCCTTCGTTGGAGCGAGTTTTAACACTCGCGGTGCGGTACGGGAGTCGAACCCGCGACAGCCAGATTATCGGTCTGGTGCTCTATCCACTGAGCTAACCGGTGGCGGACGACGCGCCATCGTTCGATTCCATGTTCGGAACGCGCAACGCTAACCGATGTCTCGGAGCGGAGCGCGCCGCTGGACCTGGCGCGTCTGACCTTGCTTGAAGTTGCATTACAAAAGACGCCGGCGGGAGTCGAACCCGCTTCGAACTGCGTTGCAGGCAGCCGCCGTGCCGTCTGGCTCCAGCGTCACAACAGGAAAATGCCCTCGCCAGGAATTGAACCTGGTCTTCAACCTTCGCAGGGTTGCGTGCAAATCCGGCACACTCCAAGGACGGAATTTTGCTTCTAGCCCCTGGCTCCGCCAGGGGGTCGGTCACCATACCGGTCGGCGAAGCCCCGTGTGGTGCTACCCCCCGGCGGAGCCGGGGGCTGCAATGCAATTCAGTGCCCAGTAGAGGAATTGAACCCCTTCTTCGACGTTCGAAGCGTCGCGTGCGATTCCGGCACACTCACCAGGCGTTGTTGTTTTCTCATCATCGAAACGGAACGGCGGCAATTTGTTGGTCGTCGCAGTAAACGATCTGACCGGGACGGGTCGTCCGTCGAACATCGACGTATACGCCTTCGTCCTGCAAGATCACCACGAGTTCCCACATGCGATTGATCACGTCGCTTGCTTCGCTGCGAAACCAAAAGATTCCGCGGCGGTCGACGCGATCGCATTTGGGAATGATCAGGTTGTGATTGAACCAATCGAGCGTTTCCTGCAACCACTCGGCCGTCACGGCGGGCAGGTCGGTCGACTCTTCGACCTCGCCGGCCATTCGGAACACGCCGAGTCGTCGCCTGAAGCGAGCGCACCGACGCTGCGTTTCGAAGCGGATATAGCTTGGCATGGTGTGCTCCTTTCTTTTTCAGGTGGTATTGAATGGGAGGGTAAGATCCGGCGGAGGGATTTGAACCCCCGTGGGGCTGTTTACAAAACAGCTGCATCGCCGCTCTGCCACGCCGGAACATTTCTTTCAGCAGGTCCGCCAGGATTTGAACCCGGTCCGTCAGTTTTGGAGGCTGACTGCTCTCCCAGGAGCACAGACCTGAAAACCCCGTCGATGCGGCCGGCGCGCCGAACGCACCGACGGGGGACACGATTTCCGAAACAACTAACCCTTCAGCGGCACGTTCCAGTACGCTTCGCTGACGAACTTCGACCAACTCTCCAATCGGACGCGATGGTCGCCATACGCCGGCCGCCACTCAGGAGACACGGGAACTCGCTTCAGGTTCATTCGCGCTTGCTGCGGCATGCGGTCGGCCTTGCGACTGTTGCAGTCGACGCAGGCGAGGACGCAGTTCGTCCAGCTCGAGACGCCGCCGTGGGCCCGCGGGATGACGTGATCGATCGTCAACTCTTCGCTCCCCGGCGTAACGCCGCAATACTGACACTGAAAATGGTCTCGCTTGTAGATGTTGCGTCGGCTGAACGCGACCGTCCGCCGCGGCAGGCGGTCGAACTCGGTCAATGTGATCACCTCCGGCACGCGAAAGCGCACATTGACGCCGTTCAAGCACCGCTGGTCGTCGCGTGGGCGAAGCTGCGACCAATCGTCCCACGTGAACGTCTGGTAGTCGGCGGCGTCGACCACGTGGGCCGCTTCCTTCCACAACAACACGAGCGCCCGCGCGACGGTCGCCACATGGACTGGTTGCCAATTGCGGTTGAGTACCAGGACTGGTCGCTGCAAAGTGTTCATGACATTTTTGTTCCTCTCACAAGTGAGTAACGTACTTCTCGGTTCTCTTGCAGCCCCCGGCTCCGCCGGGGGGTAGCACTACGCGGGACATTGCGTACCGACATGGTGACCGCCCCCCGGCGGAGCCGGGGGGCTGAAACTAAGCGCCTCGCCGATGAATCGAACATCGTCTCACGATTTAGAAGATCGTTGTGCCGTCCATCACACTCGCGAGGTAGGGTGACCGAGCGGACTCGAACCGCCTGATACCTGGTTCACAGCCAGGCCCCTCGACCACTTCGGGATCGGTCACAGCGGAAGGCATGGGATTCGAACCCACACGACCGCTCGCGCAGCCGCACGGTTTAGCAAACCGGCCCGACGAGCCTTATTCGGCTACCTTCCGTATATTGAGGTTCAGCGAATGAATTGAACATAAAAGCCATCGGCTCTGCCGGTGGACGCAGCAGAAACACAGCGAATTAGCACTTCGTCCACCGGCGGAGCCGGTGGCTTGGATTCGGCTTGTTTTCTGAACCTCAATAGTTGTCGTCGCGTGCAGTGGAGCGCCGGGGAATCGAACCCCGATTTCCTGGGTGCAAACCAGGCGTCGTCCCGTTGGACCAGCGTCCCATCAATTCAGTGATCCTATTTAAGTAGTCGGAGCGGGAGTCGAACCCGCAGACGCCAGGCTCTCGACCTGACCGCTTTGCCAATTTGCGTACCCGACTGTGCGAGTAGCGAGTCCTGGATTCGAACCAAGCGGAACCGGGCTTATGAGACCCAGCCGGGATGCCTGCCACTCGCTAGAACGTTACTCACTTCCTCCTGACGTCGCGTTTCTAGCCCCGGGCTCCGCCCGGGGGTCGGTTTCCCTTTCGATAGACGTCGTCGCACGTAGCGCCACCCCCGGGCGGAGCCCGGGGCTAGACGAGCTGCGATGCGATCTAGTGACCAAGGGGAGAGTCGAACTCCCATGCCTTACGGCACGACGTTCTGAGCGTCGCGTGTCTGCCAATTCCACCACTCGGTCTAAGCGCGTCTCGAAGGTGGAGAGTGGAAAGGGGAAGGAAACGATGCAAGCAATCTCCCTTCATCCTTCATCCTTCCCCTTCCACCTTTCCGCAGTAGTCCCGGGTGGACTCGAACCACCGATTCTCTGCTTGTAAGGCAGCTGCTCTTGCCGCTGAGCCACGGGACCGAAAGCGGAGACTGAGGGAATCGAACCCCCGACCCTTGCGGGCAGCTGTTTTCAAGACAGTGTCCTCGACCAACCGGACAGTCTCCTTCGCCTATCGATGAAGCAGCGGCGGCCCGAATCGAACGGGCTCATACTCGTTCAAAGCGAGTCGTGCGCACCTTTACACTACGCCGCATCAGATTCTCACCGCAGCAAACAGGCCCCCGCCGAATCGAACGGCGTCTGACTGGTTCAGAGCCAGTCGTGCGACCACTACACCAGAAGCCAGTACGGGTAGGCGGGATCGAACCGCCGCTGCCAGTTTGGAAGACTGACGTGCTGCCGCTACACCACACCCGTGTGGAGTAAGCTGCGGAGGCTGGGATCGAACCAGCGGGGGACGTGCTTAACAGGCACGCGCAACTACCAACAGTTGCCCCTCCGCAATGAGTCTGCGCGGCTGGATTCGAAGTGAGCGATCTCGACGTCCCAAGCGTCGCGGGATGACCATCTTCCCTACGCACAGTCAAATTCAAAAGCGTCCAGCGGGAGTCGAACCCGCACTTCCGCCATGGCAAGGCAGTAGGCTGCCGCTACATCATGGACGCCGCTTGTTTGGCATAGTCAATTGTCAAAGAACATCAGTGGGGCTGGCGGGAGTTGAACCCACAACGTCCCGGTTAAGAGCCGGGTGCTTTGCCTTTCAGCTTCAACCCCTAAAAACCAAATGCGATTACTACGACAGCACAGCGAACACGACGAAAGACTGATACTGGTTTACCCTTCAGAGCCAGATCGAAATGCCAACGTCGCTATAACTCATCTCACGTTTTTGAATTCCGTCGTGTCCGTCGTGGTTCTTTTTCTTTCAACACCGCAGAATTGACTCTTGAGTGGCTTCGGCGAGAGTTGCACTCGCACCGCCTCGATCAAAAGTCGAGCATGCTCCATTGACACCGCGCAGACATATCCGGCTCGCGATATCACGTTTATTTCGACGCAGCATTTCTCAACCTCCTCCTCTCAGTGGTAGCCCTGCGAATCGAACGCAGCACAACTCGCTTATCAGACGCGTTTGAGCAACCAGCTCTCGACTACCTCTGTAGCGTTCGGCGCACGGCAATCAGCGCCCTGTGGGGGATTCGAACCCGCCCTCTGCGGCTTGAAAGACCGCCATCCTCAAACCAATAGACGAACAGGGCTCGTACGAAACAAAACTCCAAAGCAATGGAACGTTGACTGTGCGCACTGTGAGCGCAGAGTGGGCCGGGAGGCGCTCGAATCCTCGTCTGCGGTTCTTCAGACCGCCGCTAGACCGTCTCAGCTACCGGCCCGTGGTTGAGCAGGACGTCGATGCAACGAGGCCAACAAAAAAGGCCCGGCGTCGCGTTGACGCCGGGCCTTGTGGCTCTTCGGAAAGAGTGGGCCATGCGTCACCTGCGTCCCTGATTGCTCAGCGGGGCATATCTCGACCGTTCGCTTTCGGGGGATCCTTGAAGCAGCCCCGAAAACGGCAAACCGGCGGATTTCGCCGTGAGCGCGACGGATATGAGATTAAACCTGAGCATGGCTGGCAGTCCTCTTGCTTAAATATACCCGACAGATCGTTTGAAGTTTCTCTGAATACTATAGATGTCGGAATTTGGCGGAAGTTCGCGCACAAATTCTGGAAAAGTCAGATTTCGCATCGGACATGGGGCATAAGCCAGCATGCTGCGTTGGATGCAATTTGATGGCGTGACACTGTAGCGGGCCGGGACGCGCGGTGTTGGATCTATTGGCTGGCGAGTGCGGGGCGGGACGCAATTTGTCCGTCCCTAGGCGCATCTGCGCAATTGCCGTTTTTGCACCGGCGGCTTCTAATGGAAGGCGCATGGAAACCCTCCTCTCAGTTCGTTTTCCGTTGGCCACCGCTTGGTGCGCGGCGGCATTTCTTGGCGGCGTGTTCGTCGCGAGAGCTGATGAATCGGCGACGGGCCCGAAAGATCTGCCGGAGTTCTCGCCGCAGCAGTTTGAATTCTTTGAGAGTAAGATTCGTCCCCTACTGGATGCTCACTGCTATGAGTGCCACGGCGGCGACGCGCAGGAGGGGGGGCTGCGGCTCGACTCGCGGTCGGCGCTTGTCGCCGGAGGCGATTCTGGTGCGGCGATTGAAGCGGGGCAGCCTGCCGCCAGCTTGCTGATTGACGCGGTGCGGTATGGCGACGTCTACCAGATGCCGCCGACGGGACAGCTGCCAGCGGCGGAGATCGCCCTGCTTGAGAAGTGGGTGGAAATGGGCGCCCCTTGGACGCCCGGGGACGAGACGGGGGTTGCGGCTGCAAAGCCTGCGTTTGATTTGCAGGCGCGCAAGGCGAGCCATTGGGCTTGGCGGCCTGTCAGCAGGCCAGCGATTCCATCACTGAAGGATTTGCACGCGAGGACGCCGATCGACGGCTTCGTGTTAGAGAAGCTGGCTGCGGCCGGACTGAAGGAAACGAGCAAGACGGATCGTGCCACGCTGTTGCGACGAGCGGCGTTCGACCTGACAGGCTTGCCGCCGACGCCGGCGGAGATCGAAGCCTTTGAGCGCGACGAATCGCCGGAAGCCTTTGGTCGCGTCGTCGACAAGCTATTGGCGTCGCCCCATTTCGGCGAACGCTGGGGGCGCCATTGGCTCGACGTGATGCGCTATGCCGAGACGCTGGGGCATGAGTCTGACTTTCCGCTCACCAACGCTTGGCGCTATCGCGACTACGTCATTCGTGCGCTGAACGCCGATGTGCCGTACGACCAGTTCGTGCGCGAACACGTCGCCGGCGACCTGCTGGAAACGCCGCGAAGACATCCGACCGAGGGTTTTAACGAGTCGATTCTGGCGACCGCCTTTTGGTATCTGGGTGAAGCCGTTCACGCTCCCGTTGATTCGCGCGCAGATCAGTCGACAAGGCTGGAGAATCAGGTCGACGTTTTCTCAAAAGCCTTTCTCGGTCTCACCGTGGCGTGTGCGCGATGCCACGATCATAAGTTCGATGCGATTTCGACGCGCGACTACTATTCGCTGGCAGGATTCGCGGCGAGTTCACATCAACAAGTCGCGCATCTTGATCCGAACGGACGACTCGAAGCCGGGGCGCAGCGGCTGAAGGAATTGCACGGGCGCGGCGGCGAGGCCTTGGGGATGGTCGGGGCAGAGGAGCAGCGTGCGGTGAAGGCGGTAACGACCGACTCCGCAGATTCGCCCGTCGCGGCCGTAGGCGTGTTTGAAGATTTTGCAACGGGTTTCGAACATTGGTTCCGTTCAGGTTGGGCCTTCGGCGAGACGCCGACGGCAGTCGGCGATTGGCGGCTCACGGCCGACGGACCGGAACTCCTCGCGGCGGGCGTGGCGCACAGCGGGCGATACGGCGACCGCTTGCCGGGATCAATGCGCTCCGCCACGTTCACGATTGAAAAGCCGTTCATTCACTATCGCACGGCTGGGCAGAAAGCCAAAGTGCGGCTGATCGTCGACGGCTACGCGATGGACCCGTTTACGCCGCTGCTGTTTGAAGGCTTTACGTTTGCAGTCGAAAGCGACGCGATGGCGTGGCGGACGCAGGATGCGTCGCGATACCTGGGCCATCGGGCTCACATCGAACTCATCGACGCCGGCGAGGGCTATTTAGTCGTCGATGAGATTCGTTTCAGCGATTCCGTCGAGCCACCCGATGCTCAGGCGGCGCCGCCGCGGGTTCTCACGAGCACCGAGGCGGCTTCATCGGGCGAGGGATCGCAATCATACGATCTGCCGAAGATCTTACGAGAAATGGCCGCCGTCGACGCTGCATTGCCGACGCCGGCGGAGGCGGTCGCCATTGGCGACGGCAGCGGCGAGGATCTGCGGATCCAAATTCGCGGCAATTACAAAACTCCAGGCGAAGTCGCGCCGCGGCAGTTGCTGGAAGCGATCATGGGCGATGATCTTCCTGCTCCCACGCACGGCAGCGGGCGGCGAGAGTTGGCCGACCGAATGTTCGCCGAGGACAATCCGTTCGTCGCGCGCGTCATGGTCAATCGAATTTGGCATCATCTATTCGGTCGAGGGCTGGTCGCCACAGTCGACAACTTTGGCGTCCTGGGCGAACCGCCCACTCACCCTGAATTGATCGATTACTTGGCGACTCGCTTCATTGAGGAGCAGTGGTCCGTCAAACGGTTGATCCGCGAGATCATGCTGTCAGACGCTTATCAACTTGCCAGTTCGGGGGATGCCGAATCGGAGGCGCAGGATCCGCAGAACCGCCTACTGCATCGCGCTAACATCCGCCGCTTAGAGGGAGAAGCGATCCGCGATTCGCTCCTCGCGCTCTCGGGGAGATTGGACCGCCAACAGTTCGGGCCGCCGGTCCCGGTTCATCTCACTTCGTTTATGGACGGACGCGGCAAGCCAACGGAGAGCGGGCCGCTCGACGGGGCAGGGCGCCGCAGCATTTACTTGGAAGTGCGGCGAAACTTCCTCTCGCCGTTCCTGCTCGCCTTCGATATGCCGGTCCCCGCCACCTGCGTCGGCCAGCGCAGCACGTCGAATGTGCCGGCTCAAGCGCTCAGTTTGCTCAACGATCCATTTGTGCTGGAGCAATGCGAGTTGTGGGCGGAGCGGATCTTGGCGAGCCACACGGACGGGGCACATCGAATTGATTCGTTGTATCGAACCGCGTTTGGCCGGCCGCCGACCGCCGAGGAAATGATCGCGGCCAACGACTTTATTGTCGAACAGTCGCAGAGTTACGGCGTTTCCACGGACGACCGTCAGGTCTGGAAAGACTTGTGCCATGTGCTGGTGAATTTGAAGGAATTCATTTACCTGAGATAGCCTCTGCAGAAATAAGCGAGCAATTTCTCTTTGCTCTATCGGATCGATCATGCATTGCGGCCGATGTATTGACGCACCAATCACGCGACGGCACATGCTGCGGCGCAGCGCCGGCGGCTTCGGTGCGCTGGCACTGACCAGTCTGCTAGCCGAAGCGTCTGCGGCCGCACCAAGTCTTCCGCAAGGCAGGGCGCCTCATTTCGCACCGAAAGCCCGCAGCGTCATCTTCCTCTACATGGATGGCGGTCCGTCGCAGATGGACACGTTCGATCCGAAGCCGCGACTGCAAGCGGAGCATGGCCAGCCGTTCAAGATGAAGATGGAGCCGACGCAGTTCAACAACAATGGGCTGACGCTTGGCAGTCCCTGGAAGTTTGCGAAGCATGGCAAGAGCGGCCTCGAAGTCAGCGAGCTCTTTCCGCATGTGGCTCGCTGCGCCGACGACCTGGCGGTGATTCGCTCGATGACTTCGGAGTTCTCTGAGCACACGAGCGCCAATTACTTTCTTCACACTGGCGCCGGCGTGCAAGGTCGGCCGACGGCAGGCGCTTGGACGATGTACGGGCTGGGAAGCGAATGCGAGAATCTGCCCGGCTTCGTGGTGCTGAACGGCGGGCTGATTCCTCCCGGCGGGATCGACAACTTCGGCAGCGGTTATCTGCCGGCCGCGTGCCAGGCGTCGTTGTTGCGGCCTGAAGGCGAACCAGTGGCGAACTTGCGTCCGCAAGAACTTTTGGCCGCAGCTTCGCAGTGCAAGATCAACCTGCGGCGGCGGCTTGATGGCTTCGTCGCTGAGCGGTTCGGGCATGCTGATCCGATTGAGGCGGCGATTGCGAACTATGAGTTGGCGTACCGCATGCAGACGGCGATTCCGAATTTGGTCGACCTGAGCGGTGAAACCATCGCGACGCGACGGATGTATGGTTTAGACGCCGAGTATGTTCCGACGCGGACGTTCGGCGCCGAATGTTTGCTCGCTCGGCGGTTGGTCGAACGAGGAGTTCGTTTTGTCGAACTGACGTGCCCCGCCGCCGCTGGCATCGATCGCTGGGACCAGCATTCCAAGCTCATCGAAGGGCACCAGAATAATGCGAGGGCCGTCGATCAACCCATCGCGGCGTTGCTCACCGATCTGAAAGCGCGGGGGATGCTCGACGACACGCTGGTCTGGTGGAGCGGCGAGTTTGGCCGGACGCCGTTTGCGCAAGGCGCCGACGGCCGCGATCACAATCCGTTCGGATTCACCTGCTGGCTCGCCGGCGGCGGCGTGCGCGGCGGGACGGTCTACGGCGCTACCGACGAGTACGGCTACAAAGCGGTCGAGAATCGGGTCGAAATGCATGACATGCACGCCACCATTTTGCATTTGCTCGGCGTCGATCACGAGCGGCTGACGTACCGCTTCAGCGGTCGCGACATGCGGCTGACCGACGTGGCCGGGCGGGTGCTGCACGATATCGTCGCGTAGCCTGATCCCCAGTGGCTGGCGCCGACGTTCCCACTGGGCAACTGCAGTTCCGGCGGGGAGCAATTCGCGCGGGACCTGTTAAGATAAGTAATCGGTCACCACCCCAACGGGGTGCGCTCTTCCAACTGTGGCGAGGGATGCGATGCAGTCCGTTATTCGACGTTGCTCGGTTTTGAGTGGGCTGGTCTCCGCCCTGGCGATATTCATTGTCGCCTCCTGTCCGGCTCGCGGCGACTCCAGCATTTATGACGTCGGCGTCGCGAAGGTCGACGTCACCCCCGGCTATCCGATCCGCCTCAACGGGTTCGGCAGTCGCCGGGAGGAATCGGAGGGGATCACGCAGCGCATCTGGGCCAAGGCGCTAGCCATCGGCGCCGACGATGCGCAGCCAGTCGTGTTGATCACGCTCGACAGCCTTGGCGTCCGCGAAGCGATGGTCGACGAAGTCGCCCGCCGCTTGAAAGAGAAAGCGGGTATCGAACGCGATCGCATCGCGGTGACGTTCAGTCATTCGCATACGACGCCGAAGTTGACCAACGTCTGCGACACGATTTTCAGTTCGCCGATCTCGGCCGAGCATCAAGCCCACATCGATCAATACACGGCCGAACTGACGGACGCCATGGAACAGGCGGCGCTGAAGGCACTGGCGGACCGCAAGCCGTCGACGCTCTCGTGGGCCGTTGGCAACGTGGAGTTCGCGGCCAACCGCCGCACGCCGGGCGGCCCAGTCTATCATGATCTGCCGCTGCTCGTGGTAAAGTCGGCCGACGACGGCGCCGTGCGGGTGATCTACGTCACGTATGCCTGCCACTGCGTCTCGCTCACCGACAACAAAATCAGCGGCGACTGGTCGGGCTTCGCCCAAGAGACGATTGAGCGAACGCATCCTGGCGTCACGGCGCTAGTTTCGATTGGCTGCGGTTCGGATTCGAACCCCAATTTCGGCGTGGCGGGTCGCAGTTTGGAGTCGGCCGTGGACCAAGGTGTGCAGATCAGCGACGAAGTCGAGCGATTGTTGACTGGGCCGCTTCGACCGATCAGCGGGCCGGTGACAGCCAAGCTGTCGCACATTGATTTGCCGCTCAATACGCTGCCGACGCGCGCTGAACTAGAAACACTTGCCGCCCATGACGACCCCGCCGGCTACAACGCGAAGTTTCAACTGGCGAAACTCGATCGCGGCGAAGCGCTGCAAGAAAAGCTCGACTATCCGATTCAAACCTGGGCCTTCGGCGATTCGCTGGCCATGGTCTTCTTGGGGGGCGAAGTTTGCGTTGACTATTCGCTGCGGTTGAAGTCAGAACTTGCTCCCGATCGCATCTGGATGCATGGCTACTCCAACGACTTTTGCTCATACATTCCTTCGGAGCGTCTGCTGAAAGAAGGTGGCTACGGCGGCGGGGCCGAAGTCGTTTATTTCGCGCTGCCAAACACGCTGGCCGCTGGGCTGGAAGAAAAGATCGTGTCGCAGGTTCACGCGCAGCTTCCCATTCAATTCACTGCCAACGAGACTAGAGCTGCGCAGCCACCTGCAGCGGCTGAGACTTCCGCGCTGACCGCAGCGCTCGCCGCGATCGTGCCCAAGGAAGGTTTCGTCGTCGAAGTCGCCGCCGCCGAACCACTGGTGGCCGACCCGGTGGCGATCGACTTTGGTCCCGACGGTCGGATGTGGGTCGCCGAGATGCCCGACTACTATCGTTACACCAACGACGAATTCTCTCCGCACGGCAGCATCCAAGTGCTGACAGATCGCGACGGCGACGGCCGCTACGACGCGGCGTCGACTTTTTGTGATGGCCTGAAGTTTCCGACCGATGTACTCGTCTGGAAGAAAGGAGCCATCGTTTGCGACGCGCCCGACGTGATTTACTTCGAGGACGCCGACGGCGACGGCAAAGCCGAGACGCGCAAGGTACTGCTCACCGGGTTCGAAACGCACAACGCTCAGGCCCGCGTGAATAGTTTGCGGTGGGGACTCGACAATTGGCTCTACGGTTCGTGCGGTATCTTCGGCGGCAAGATCCGGACGTTTACGGGCGAAGAGATCGAACTCGGCGGCCGCGACTTCCGCTTCCAGCCTGAGACAGGCGAGTTCGAGCCTGCCACTGGCTCAACGCAGCAAGGCCGCGCGCGTGACGATTGGGGCGACTGGTTCGGGTGTGAGAACAGTTCGCTGATGGATCATTACCCGCTGGAAGATCGCTACCTGTCTCGTAACCCCCACATCGCGCCGCCGCCGGTGGAAGTCGCGATTCCAGCCGGCAGCGATCCCAATCGACTCTATCCGATCGGCGAGCTGACGCTGTTCAAAATGTCGGGCCCGCCCGGCAGACCAACCGCTGCGTGTGGGTTGGAGGTCTATCGCGACGAGTTGCTCGGCCCCGACTTCGCGAACAACGTGTTTGTCGCCGAGCCGGTCAACCGCCTCATCCATCGCCGGCAACTGCAACCGCGGGGCGCGACCTTCGACGGCGTCCGCGCGGCCGACGAAAGCAACGTCGACTTTCTCGCGTCGACCGATCCCTGGTTTCGCCCCGTGCAGGTTCGCACCGGACTCGACGGCTGCCTCTACGTCGTCGATATGCACCGCGAGGTGATTGAGCACAAGAAGTTCATTCCTGAAGAAGAATTGGAGGGGCTCAATCTGACGGCAGGTCGGGAGCAAGGCCGCATTTTCCGGATTCGTCCGACGAACGTCCCGCGCCGAGCCGACGCACGACTCGGCGAACTGGAAGCACCAGCGCTGGCGGCGGCGATCGACTCGCCCAACGGACCGCAGCGCGACTGGATTCAGCAAACCCTCGTGCAGCGCCGCGCCACAGAGGCCGTGCCGGGATTGATCGAGGTCTTCCGCCAGTCGGCGCGT
>JBGSMO010000010.1:0-2834 GCA_041740115.1 Pirellulales bacterium | reverse complement strand
GCGAATCCTTTCGCGCATTCATAAGCCAGACTCCTTTCAGGCTGAGGCGTTCTCAGATCTGGTGGGGGGAGTCTGGCTTTTTTCGTATTCAACAATCCCTGTAAAGCCCGTTATCCACGCTCAATAATCCTTCACGGCGTTGCCTGTAAGGGTAGCGGGGCGGCTCGCGAAACATCTCCTGAGGTAGATTGCTGCGCAATCAACCCCAGGCTGAATGATGGAACGCCTTCAGCGTTCGGCGATGGCATCACCCACACGCCATCACTCGCCGCTGCGACTTGCTGCCGCCTCAAAGGGATTGCGTGCGTCGCCGCGAGGCAAAGACGAGACTCCCGATCGCCGCAAGAACAGAAGCGGACGGTTCAGGAATCTGATTGTAGAAGACGCTAAAAGCTCCCCAACCAAAGTCTGAAGGCGATGCTGTCACTGCGATGTCAATGCCGCCGTTCTTGTCGAAATCACCCACCACCATTCCTTCACCTTCGCCATACATCGGAATGGAGCTGAGTCGACTCAAGTCGCCGGCGCCTGAATTCTGGAAGACCGTTAGAAAGCCTCGTTGATTGTTCGACTGGGTGATTGCCAAATCAAGATCGCCGTCGAGATCGAAGTCAGCAAACGCCAACGCCCTTGGGATTGAAGTGAGCGCATACTGACGACCAGTCGTAAAGCCGCCCGTCTCATTGCCGAACAATGTCGTCACTTGCTGTACGCTCCAGTTCGTAACGGCCACATCAATCCATCCATCTCCATTGATGTCGCCGGCGGCGACGGCGTCAGCGTTCGGTCCTGCAGGGAAAAATTGCGAGTTCTCAAAACCGCCCCCCGACTTGCCCATCAGCACCTGCAACTGACCGTCAGTTCCGGTTGTTAGCGCCAGATCCATTCTGTCGTCGTTATTGAAATCCTCGACAAGCAAGTTCCCATATCCAAAAGTTCCTGTGGCGACGGGAATCGCCGGACCAAAGTTTCCATCGCCAGTTCCCTCTCGAACCGTAATGCCATAGTGATTTGCTGCGATATCAAGATTTGCGTCGCCAACGAAGTCACCCAATACCACAGAAAGCGGAGAACCGCCCAGGGAATAATTCACCGGGCTCGCCAAACCTCCACCGGACGTGGCCTGAAACAGTGACACGCCGTCGCCGTAGTAAATTCCAACCGCGACGTCGTCACGGCCGTCGCCGTTAACGTCTGCCGCCGCAATGCCGAATGGCCTCGGCCCTGTTTGATAATCAACCCGATTGCCAAAGCCTCCGCCCTGCTGATTGTAATAGAGCGTGATCCCTAGCCCTCCATTGTGCTCGGTGGCGAAATTCGTCGTCGCGAGATCCGCGAACCCGTCTCCGTCAAAATCGCCCGCCGCGATTCCGTAGACTCCACCAGGAGTTTGATAAATCTCTTGATGACTAAAAAGCGGCGACGAAGTCGGTGTAACGGCAAAAGCTGAGGCCTGAACAACCGCAGCGAGCACAACGGAACAGAATAAAATCCGATTCATTAGCTAGTGACCTTCTAAAAAACGCCGCTGAACAACATTGGGCGACCAAACAAACTGCACGACGAAGGCTTCGCGTAGCAATCAATTGCTCCGGCCTCAGCATCCTAGACGCAACGGACATGAAACTCAATGTTTCAAGATTTCTGGAGATAATCCCGCCCTGATGTCGCGAGGATGACGACTTAGCCGGCGGCGGAGAACTTATGTTCCCCAATCAGATCCCCAAGCTTCTCGCGGTGCGTCTCTTCCCCAGGCTCGCGGAGGACGCCCCATTTGCTCGCTTGCCAGATCTCGCCGCTGCGGCGGTCGAGCGCGGTGAGCCAGCCGTAGCGCCAGCAGGCGGTGTCGATGCAGGCGGCGAAGCCGAGGTCGACGATTTCGCCGTCGCGCTGTTCGGTGTGGCCCACGGTCACCGGCTTGCACGAAATATGGGGCCCCTGTTCGGCCGGGTCGAAGAGGGCCCACCGAAGTTCGTACGGCGGCTGCTCGCTCATGGAGAGGTCGGGCAGATAGTTCGCGTGGGTAAAAACGTACTCGTCGGTCTCATAGTAGGGGAGACACGACTCGATGATGGCCCAGTGCGACTCGGGAACGTCCTTCAGCTTGCCGGGGAAGTTGTACGAGCTGAGCGTGGCGGCGCCGCCGCAGTTCATCCAGTAGTTGAAGTCGGCGTCGTTGTCGCGGGCGCGGAGCATCATCTCTTCGTGGTTGCCCTCGATGAGAACCACGCGGCACCGCTGCTGCAGCTTGAGGATCCGCTCGAGGACGTCTTTCGACTCGCGGCCGTTGTCGATCATGTCGCCGAGAAAGACGAGCTCGTCGGCGGCCGTCGGCTTGATCGCCTCGATCACCGCATCGAGCGCATGGCTGCAGCCATGAACGTCGCCGATGGCGATCAATCGCCCTGTGGAGGAACCCATTGCCGCGCCGCCCCTGGATGCCGCTCTTCAGGAAAAGAGAACGCCAACGGGCGCCCTGCAGCTTTAGAATACGCGGCGGGGGCGCGGAACGCCATTGAGACGCTTTGAAAGCGTTTGGGGGTGGAGGCCGCATTGGACTGGTCGCTTAAGCGACCAGTCCGGCGGTGCGTTTGACGCTACTTTGAATCGGTGGCTTCGATGTAGATCGCTTGTTGGGCGCCTTGGTCTTCGGCGATCGCTTCCATCGTGCCGGCGGGGTTCACCAGTTGACCGCCGACCGGGATGACGACGCTTGCTTGTTGCACCACGCCCGGAGCGGGGAGCGTCGGCTGAACGCTGCCAGGCTGAGCCATCGCGGTCCGCGTCGGCGCCATCGCCGGCGGCAGTACGGGGACGCCGTAGGCGACTCCATG
>JBGSMO010000499.1:0-22192 GCA_041740115.1 Pirellulales bacterium | reverse complement strand
GGACGTCGGCCGGGGCGAGCGTCGCGAACTGCGGCAGGACGCGGCGTTCGGCGAACTCGACGTACGAGCCGGCGATTTGCTGAGTGGTTTCGCCGCCGGCGGCCTGGGGGAACGTGGCGTCGACCATTTCAGCGACCGTCGAGCTTTGCAGCAGCAGGCCGTCGCCGCTGATCTTGATCTCGCCGCCCGAGTTGTTCAGCTTGAAGCCGCGGGCTTTGAGGAACTCGTTGAACTTCTCCACCGTGTCGTACTGGGCGGGCAGGTTGTGAACGCTCACCGTGAAGTGGTTGAGATAGTAGCGGTTGTAGATGACCCACGCGGCGTACTCGCTCTCGTCGGCGAGAGTTTGATAGTCTTCCCACGTCGGCGTGCGCCAGAGCGGGCTGTGGAGGAAGTGGTCGACCGCGGCGCCGTCGTCGAGGTTGAGCGAGTCGACCGGGTCGCTGGTCACTTCGTCGGTGTAGGAATGGATGATGCGCTGGGCTTCGTCAGAGAGTTCGTCGACGCAGAGCTCGCTGATGAAAATCCGTGGGTAGCGGGCGACCGGCGGGGCGTACCAGTAGGCGTCGAGCTTTTTGCCGTCGAAGCGGAGGAAGTCGCGCTTTGCGTAGCCGTAGTGCATGAAGATTTTTTCGAACGACGCGATGCCGAGGTGAGGGACGCCCATCGTACGGAAGGCAATGTGATCGTTCTCGATGCCGCCGACCGAATCGACCAGCCCGGCGTCGATCATCGCGCGGACGACGCCGTCGACGTCGGGAACGCGCTCGCGGTAGCGGCGCATCAGGCCATCGAGAACGAAATCAAGCGGAGCGGCGGTGGAGGGGGTGTGGATCATCGGCGGGAGGACCTGTCGCGGTGGGAACTTGTAATCGGTTCATGTAGCCCCGGCATCAGGCCGAGGGCGGAAGTGGGGCGTGGCTAACCCTTGCGTAGCGCTACCCCCGGCTCCGAAGCTTATTCAACTGCCATCATTCTTGAAGTGCTTAGCCATTAACGCCTTAACCACAGAGCACACAGAGAGCACAGAGGAAAAAGCAAGGCGTTTGCTCTTTCTTGTCTTCTCTGTGACCTCTGTGTGCTCTGTGGTAAATGCGATTAATGCTGGCTATTGAATAAGCGTCGGAGCCAGGGGCTGCAGAAGGGCGCGGAGCGTGGCGGCGATGGCCCGAATTCTCTGCGCGTTCGCGAGAGCCAATCTCACGATAGCTATTATGACCGCAAAACGAGAACTGGGCAGTGGGCCAGCCGAATTACCCGCTCGGCGACCGAGCCAATGAGCAGGTGGGCCAGGCCTGTGCGGCCGTGGGAAGGCATGACAATCAGCCCGGTTCCCGCAGTTTTGGCGTAGTCGGTGATCTCGTGGCCGGGGTCGCCGAAGAGGATTTCGAACTTCACCCCCCGGTATTTGGGGTCGGTGTAGCGGCGGTGGATCGAGTGGAGCAGCGTCTCGGTCCGCTCGGCGTCGGTGGCGATGTAGACGACTCCGGGCTCGAACGACCCGATGGGCGGGGCGACGTGGACGGCGGTGATTTGTTCGCCCGAGGCGGCGATCTCCAGAGCTGCGTCGAGGGCGCCGTCCGCTTCTTCGGAAAAATCGATGGGGACGAGCAGTTTGGCGTTGGCATAGCGGTTCATGGCGTTTGTCCCTTGTAGAGAGGACAGAATCCTTCGTGTGGCCGGTTTTGCGACGAATCTGCCGCAAGACGGTAGAGAAACTCGCAATTGTCGCGCCAGAGGCGGCAGGTGGGGCTCGTTGAAGGAATGGGAGACGCTTGCTTCATCAGGCCAGCACTAGCAGATCCGCACTGTGCGTTTTCGACATACCGCGCGCCAAAATGATCCATTCCGAGCAGCCGGCCAGTCGTGCTGCGGCTGGCATTTGGGCCCAAGGTTGAGATTATTTCTTGATGCTGGCGAAGGGAGCCGGCAGCTTTCTAGTTTTGGCCCATGGCTTGCGACGGGGAGTCGGTTGGCTCGTAATACCATGCGGACGATTCATGCCAACCACGCCAGATTTCGTCGAACCGCCGGCCTCGACCAAGGTCCGATTGGTGGCGACCGTGCCTGCTGCTAGAACTAAGGGAAACGAGGGGGTTCTAGGCGAAGTGGCCGGCATGTCCGAACAAGATTTTGCGCGTCGTTACGCATCGATGCAGCGCTATGTTGGTTGGACCGACAGCGACGCAGCGCGAGTGGCGGCGCTGTGGCCATTGGTCGCGCCCTATGCGAAATCGCTCATCGACGATTTTTACGCCGAGATCCAACGGCATCCCGACGCCTCTCGCGTCATCACGGGCGGGCAGGCCCAAATTGAGCGTCTGTCACAGACGTTGCGCGAATGGCTGGCGCAACTCTTCTCGGGCAATTACGACGTTGACTACATCTCGCGGCGGTGGCGGGTCGGCTACCGGCATGTGGAGATCGGGCTCGAGCAGCGGTTCACGAGCCTGGCGCTCTCGCGTTTGCGCACCGGTATTACGCAATCCGTATGTGCGTCGTGGCGGGGCAAGCCGGAGGATTTGGCCGCGGGGCTTAACTCCGTCAACAAGCTACTCGACCTCGATCACGCTTTAATCCAGGACGCCTACGAGTTTGAACATGTCCGCCGTGAGCGACTCTTCGAGCGTGAGCGCGGAGAGCGCAAGTTCCGTCACTTAGTGGAGAACGCCAGTTGCCTGATCATGATCGTCGACGCGACGCGGGCGGCGGTTTATTTCAATCCGTACGCTGAATCGGCGACGGGATATTCCGCCGCTGAAATCGAACGTTCATCCGAACTCGTGATGGCGGTTCTGGGCGGCGATGACGCTGACTCTCGGTTGCCGACGGTCCTGGCGGGCGACGGCCCCGCAGCGTATGAGACGCAGATCGAACGGCGCGGCGGCACGCCGCGGTGGATCAACTGGACGCTCAGCCGGATTGACGGCATCGACGACGAACCCGCCGTGCTGGCCGTGGGACACGACGTTACCGAGCAGCGGCGCGCGGCGGTTCAGGTGCTGCAGGCGAACCGGCTGGCGACGATCGGCGAGATGTACGCTCGGCTCGCGCACGAAAGTCGCAACGCGCTGCAACGCATGAGCGTCTGCACGGAGATGCTGACGGATCAGCTTGCCGGTTCCCCCGATGCTTCGGAACTGCTGAAGCGATCTGAGCACGCGCAGCACGACTTGCAGCAATTGCTGGACGAAGTCCGCAACTTTGCGGCGCCGATCGTGTTGGAGAAAACGGAGTGCCGAATACACACGCTGTGGCGAGAAGCTTGGAATCTGCTGCAAAGCGTACGGCGCGATCGCCGCGCGGAACTGATTGAAGTGACGTCTGCCGCAGTCGGCGAGTCGATGCGGCTTGATCGATTCCGCATGGTGCAGGCGTTTCGGAATATCTTTGAGAACTCGTTGGCCGCGTGCGGCGATCCGCTGAGACTGACCGTTTCGTGCCGTCCGATCATGCGCGACGATGCAACTTGGATTGAGTTGATCGTCGATGACAACGGCGGCGGGTTTACTGAAGCCGCGAAGGAGCGAGCGTTCGAGCCCTTCTTTACCACGCGGTCAAGCGGCACGGGTTTGGGATTGGCGATTGTGCGGCGGGTGGTCGAAGCCCACGGGGGCGAGATCGCCGTCGCGAACGTTCCACGCGGCGGCGCAAGAATTGCAATCCTGTTGCCGGGACAGTTCCAGGCGGATTCCGAACCAGAGGCGAACGTCGCCTCCGCCGGCCGAATCCCCTAACAATCTTTTCCTCTTTAACCGGCAAGAAGATATCCATGAGCGAAACGACCGCCAACGCCGACATCGACTTATTGCTCGTCGACGACGACCATGAACTGCGGAGCGACGTCGCTCGCTACCTGAGCGGCCATGGCTACCGGGTGCAGCAATGCGCCGACGGCGAGGAGGCGCTCGTGCAAGCTGAGCGGCGAGCGTTTGACGTCGCGGTGCTCGATCTGGCGATGCCAGGGATGAGCGGGCTCGAAGTGCTGCAACGCCTAAAGGCCCGCGGCGCCGAGTGCGAAGTCGTGATGCTGACGGGCGAGGGGACGATTGAGATCGCCGTCGAGGCAATGAAGCTTGGCGCCCGGGAGTTTCTCAGCAAGCCGATCAGCCTGCGGGAGCTCGATCGTCTGGTGCGCAAGGCGTGCGAAAACGGACAGTTGCAGCGCGAGAATCAGCAGCTTAAGGCGGTGATCAAGCAACAACAACAGCGGACGCCGAGCATGGTCGGCGAATCGTCCGCGATGCAGGAGGTTTATCGGCTCATCCAGCGGACCGGCCCGGCGAACAAGCCAATCCTCATTCAAGGCGATAGCGGTACCGGCAAGGAACTGGTGGCCCGCGCGTTGCATGAGGCGAGCCCGATTGCCGACAAGCCGTTCGTGGTGATCAACTGTGCGGCGCTCCCGGAGACGTTGCTGGAAAGCGAACTGTTCGGCCACGAGAAAGGGGCCTTTACCGGCGCCGTGGGCGCTAAGCAGGGGTTGTTCGAAGTGGCCGATGGCGGCACGCTGTTCATCGACGAAATCGGCGAACTGGCTGGCTCGCTGCAGGCGAAGTTGCTCCGGGTGTTGGAAGACGGCTCGCTGCGGCGCATCGGCTCGGTGAAGGAACGGCGGGTGCGGGTGCGTCTGATCGCCGCCACAAACCGCGACATGGCCAAGGAAGTGCGCGAAGGGAGATTCCGCGAAGATCTGTTTTATCGGATCAACGTGCTCACGATCTTCCTGCCGCCGCTGCGGGAACGCGAAGGGGACATCAAGCTGCTGCTCAGTCACTTCCTCGGATCGGACTGGCAGATCGAAGAAGACGTGCTGCGAATTTTCGAAAACTACAGTTGGCCTGGAAATGTACGGCAACTTCTGAACGCCGTGGAGCGCGCCAAGATTCTGGCCGAGGACGAATGGATTCGCGCCCAGAACTTGCCGCCTGAGATCGTCAAAGGGGCCGCCGCCACGCCGGTACTCAAGATGGGAGGCAACGTCGATCTCGATACGGTGAACAAGCTCCACGTCGCTGATACGTACAAGCGATTCGGCGGCAACAAAGCGCGGACGGCGCGAGCGCTGGGGATCGGGCGTCGGACGCTCTACCGATTGCTGGAGAAGTACGGCATCGACGCTGGCGACGTGGCAGCGAACTGAGTTTTCGCTCTGGGATATGGTCGCGAATCAGCCCTGGCGACCAGGAGGACATCACGCTCGCCTGCGAGCAGGTGGCGGCGAGCTATCCCATCGGTGCCCTATCGAATTGCAATCTCCGCTAGGAGCTACATAAATATCGATCCGCCTGAGCCGTAACCATTCAAATTCGCACACTAAAGCCGACCGCAAGGTGAACTGCCCGCTCTGCCAAGGAATTCGATGACTACAGCGCGCTATCACTGAATCGCCGCCGCCGATTGGCTTCTCCCACGTGGTATCGACACCGCTGTTCTCGTGCCACAATTCCCGAACTGCTTCGAAGAATTGATGCAATCTTTCGACGCCATGAAATTCGCCGAAAAGGTGGTCGATATTTACAAAGCAAGGCATTGATCCTTGGACGCGGCACGTCACTTCAGAGTGCGCAACGTCGAGTATATTCAGCCAGGAATGCTCGCTCGAAATGGATCGTATCACTCCCGTCACGAGGTCCAGATGTTGTTGCCAGCGAAGTCGGCTCGAGAGGTCTGGAGAAACGTGGATCAACTCGTCTATCGACGCATCGAGTCCAGCGGCAATAAACTGGAGGAAGTCACGCTTAATCGGTCGACCTCGCTCAGCGTTGCGAATTGTCCGTTCAGAGACGCCGCATCGCAGGGCAAGGTCTAGTTGCGTTAGGCCAAGCACGCGTCGAATGGCGCTGATTCGTTCACCCTGTGGCACTAATGACGGCATCCGAATTTATCCTTGATAAAAAAGCGGTACACTGAACAAGTCTCAACTGCCAAGGGCGTTTGCTAGTCGCCCCTGGCCGCCACGGATGCCAAAAAGCGTCCCGCTCCCTCAACGGCTCCATTCCAAGGGATCGGGGACTATTCATGACGCGAAACGCGCAATACCGCGTAGCGATCAGACGGCCCCCGATAGACCGCCTTCACCTCGACGAGCACAGGGACGACTGCAATGCCACTGGAGACGCTAAAATAAGTTGCACTCTCAACGCTGTAGTGATGTAATCTCGCAGTGGTTGATTCGGAACCCGTTGTTGTCAGCACGTGCGGGTCAAACGTTTCAAAGATCGTGCCGACAGATCCGGCGCTCGAACGGCGGAAGCATTCGGCGGCAAATGAATTGTCGGTATCCGTATGCGACGTGTCGCCATTCAGGTTCAAACCATCTAGGGGGCCGCGCGTGAATTGAATGTCGAATCTCATCGAAAGTCTGGGTGGCCACGAGTTTCTTGGGGTGCGAATCTAGCGGTGGTGCGAGCGGAGCGAACAAACGAACTCCAACAGGTTCCGCACCCCTCTATACAGGCGCCGAAATTTGCGGAAGGCGACGAGAAAAAAGCCAGGAAAGTACGCCTTTGCGGCAGCAGCTCCGAGTGATGAACTGGACGTTCTCGTTGCGCCAGCCGGTAAAATTGCCGGTTTATTTGACTTTTTGCCCAGTACTAGGCATAAAGCACAGGTCTGCGCTTTTCCTGATCGAACGTTTAATCCACTCGATGCCGCCACCGCTCGTCATGGACCCGCCCCCTAGCGATTGGGAGTCTCGGATCGACGCCGCACGTTGCGGGGATCGAGACGCCATCGACGAGCTGTTTCATGGATTACGAGCCTATTTTTACCGCCGCGCCGAGCAGCAGTTGGATGCCCATCTATCCGTGAAAGTCAGTCCTTCCGACATTATCCAAGAAACGTTTTTACGGGCGTTTGAAGGAATTCCCGCGTTCAAAGGGACCACCCGCGGCGAATTGATCGCGTGGGTACAAGGCATTCTTCGACACCGGCTCCAAAACGCCAATCGCCGGTATCGCGGCACGGGCAAGCGCGACCTCGCACGCGAGCAACCAGAACGTATCAACGCTGGTTGGAACTTCGACGGCGCCCCTGCGGACGGTGAGACTCCCAGTCGCGTGTTGATGGCCCACGAAGAGCTGCAGCGACTGGAAGCGGCGCTTCGCTCGTTGCCGCCCCGTCAGGAGCTTTCGATCAGACTGCGCAATGAGCTCCACTTATCGTTTGAAGAGGTCGCCAAAGCGCTCGACTGTACTAACGAAGCGGCTCAGAAGCTTTGGGCACGAGCGGTGAAGCGATTGGCAACGAAGCTGAGTATCACAGGCGGTGCGACGTGATCGGTCCTGGTCGTGAATCCGAGGCGCCGTCGAATCCAACAGTCGAATTGCTGGTGGAGTACGACCAAGCGAAGGGGGTGGGGGCGCAAACTCAAGCCCTGCAGCCGGAAGCGCGATTCGATGACGTTGCAGCGCTTGCCTGCGTCGACCTGCTACATCGAGCATGGCCGTCCGGTGGTGCAGCGATCGCTTCGACAATCTTGCCGACGGCCGCCGTCTTGGGAGATTTTCGCATCGTTCGTGAAATTGGCCGGGGCGGAATGGGGGTGGTCTACGAAGCGGAACAGCTGACGCTTCAACGGCGAGTCGCGCTGAAGGTGTTGCCGCAGGCGGCCTTTCTCGACGAGGGACGACTGGCCAGATTCGAGCTCGAAGCGCGCACGGCGGCAACGCTGGATCATCCTCACATCGTTCCGATTTTCTCTATCGGATGTGAACAGAACGTCCACTATTACGCGATGAAGTTGATTCGCGGCGTGACGTTGGCGGAGTTATATCGGCAAAGAACTTCGACATCGGCGAGTGAGAAAGCAATGCCGAACGAAGCGTCTGCCGCGGCGCTGACGACTTCGTCATTAGCAGCCCCCAAAGGGCCGCTGGCGGATATCGACTCACGTCGTCGCCCGGCAGAAAAGGCCCTCCCAGACGCGGAGCCATACTTCGAAGAAATCGCTGGCTGGGGGATTCAGGCCGCCGATGCGCTTCACTTTTCGCATGAGCGAGGAGTCATCCATCGCGACATAAAGCCCGCCAATCTCATTGTTGATGCGACTGGCAAGCTGTGGATTACCGATTTCGGATTGGCGCGCCTCAATGACGACGCAGCCATGACATATACTGGCGATCTGGTCGGCACCTTGCGATACACCAGCCCCGAACGCTTAAAAGGAGGATCCGGAGTTAGTCAACAAGTCGACGTCTATTCTCTTGGCGTCACCTTGTATGAAATGCTGGCCTTGCAGCCGGCGTTTGACGGCGGCGACCGTCCAATAGTTCTCCGCCAGATCATGGAGAACGATCCGCGCCCGCTCCGCCAAGTCAATCCGCGGATTCCTGCCGATTTAGAAACAATCATCGCGAAGGCAATCGAGAAAGAACCAGCTCAGCGTTATCTCTCGGCGCGCGAATTTGCGGCAGACCTGCGGCGATTTCTGACCGATCAACCGATCCAGGCCAGGGGCGCAACAATTTCAGATCGCGTCTTAAAGTGGGCAAAGAGGCACAAAACCCTCGCACACGCGACTCTTGTGTTTGGCGGACTCCTGATTCTCCTGCTCGGCGTGAGTACATTGCTGATCCAGCGATCATTGCGCGAGACGGCTGATTTACTTTATGTGGCGGATGTTGGCGCCGCCTACGCGGCGTGGGGAAGGGGGGAGAATGAGCAAGTGCGCGAAATCTTAGCACGGCATATTCCCAGCAGTTGGGAAACGGATCGGCGTGGGTTGGAATGGCGGATTCTCAACGAAGCTGTTGCGCCTGCGGAACACATTGAACTACTGGGCCACATAGGGCCAGTGAATGAGATCGCCGTTTTCCCCGACCAACGACGCTTAGCGAGCGTCGGCGCCGACGGGACGCTGCGAATCTGGGAACTAGCGAGCGGGGAACTGCTTCGAACGGTGAAGGTCTGCGGCGAAGCTCTCAGCTCTGTCGCTATCTCCGATAATGGGAAGCTTGTGGCCGTCGGCTCCACATGCGCGTATCTCTGCGACGCTGACGGCGGCGACCCGCCAGAAGAAATCTTGCGTCATGAATTTACGATCGATTCATTGGCGTTCAGCCCGAATGGGGAGAAGCTGTTTGCCGGAGCTCGTTACCACGAAGTCATCATGGTGTCGCTCGAAGATCGCAAAGTGTCGAAGTTTCCGTCAGACGCCCGCATTGAATCCTTGGAGTGTTTGCCCGCAGGGACGTTGCTCGTACCCAATCGTCGTCCGGGGTACGCAGATGATTCCGTCGGAGTCATCCAATTCATAAATCCCGATTCAATGGAAGTGATGCGAGAGCTCGACGCTTCGAGCGACATGAGTCATCCTGGCCGATTGACTGTGGCGCGGTCCTCGAGCAGCGGCGAGTACATTCTTGCCGGTGAAACGTACGATTCAACTGCTTACTTGTTTGAATCTCAGTCAGGAAAAAAGGTAGCGCAGACGCCCGTGTCGCGCGTCCGGCTCACCGACGTGGCCATCTCCTCCGACGGAACTTCCATCGGCATTGGCTATCGGGATGGCGTTGTCGAAGTATTTAGGGTCCAGTTGCAGCCCGAGGAAGTACTTATCAATGAGCGTCCTCAAATCGTGCACGCCCATGTGGGCGAGTTGCTGAGTCTAAAATTCGTCGGTTCGACGCTGCTCGCGACAGCCGGGATGGATGGAGCAATTCGCCTTTGGAAATTGCCGCGACAGCAGCCTTCATCCTTACTATGCGGTGAAACCGAACTGACTGGCCTCTCGCTCTCGCCCGACGGGAAATATTTCGCGTATACGAGCCTCAACGGGTACGGAGCGATTCACGTGGAGAGCGGTTCGGCGACATTTCGCCGACGTCAGCCGAGCGTGGCCTTTGAAGATCCAGTCTGGTCCCATCGAAGCGATCAGTTTTCAATTGTCGCCCGGGACGAAGCCGTCTTGGTCACCGTAGGACTGACCGGAGAGGTAGCGCGTACCAAGAGGTTGCGGGAGCGTCCGGAAAAAATGGCCTATTCGCCGCGCGGGGAGGCACTGGCCTTGGCGGGGCCCGTCCATCTGTCCATTCTGAACTCGAAGACCGGCGCCGAAGCCTTTCACTCTGACGCTGGATTTGGCAACACGTTGTCGGTCTGCTACTCCGGCGACGGCGAATCGATTGCACTCGGTAACGATCTGGGACGCGTCACCGTGATCCAGAATTCGAACTACCGACAGACGGCGCAAACCGACTCGCGCGGAGAAGTCGACGCGTTATGTTTCAGTCCCGACAATCAATTGCTGGCTTCAGGTCATCGAGACGGCGTCGTGAGATTATGGAATCTTGACGACGGAGAACTTGCCGCGGAATTACGAGGTCATGAAATGGGCGTAGCCGACCTCCTTTTTTCGGACGATGGAACCACGTTAGTGTCCGCGTCGCAAACCGGGATCGTTCGGATGTGGTCCGTGAAACATGCTCGTTTGTACGGAGTGCTTTTCGATCCAGCTTGGGATGGCTTTAGCGCCGGACGTTGCGGTCTCGACCTGACGACGCTCGGTGATCGATTAGCCGTCGGATATCGGCATGTACCAGACGACGTTGTCGATATGATGCTCTGGCAGGCGAAGTAATCGACCGACCACGAGAGTGTAATGGCTCTGCGCCGTTTGAAGCAGGCATGCATAAACCGCGACGGGTGCTTGGGTGGACTGAGGAGCCGCCCGTGTGCCGGCGATGGTGATCATAGATGGTCCGGACTGAGGTCCGGGGCCCGAAATCGAAGACTGCGCCGGCATTGACGCCAAAGGAAGCGCGCAAATGGCGATTAGGAGGCGGGACTGGCTACTAGCGTCGTTGCCGCGCCTATAAGGAGGAAAAACGGACGAAAATTGTCTAAAGAATTGTGGAGAAATTCGCCGTTCTCTTTGCTTCGGAAAATTGTCCTTTCGCGAATGCGTCGGGACCTCGCGGCCTCTTAAACTCCCGGCAAGACGAACGATTGGTCCGGAAAAGCCGGCCGCCGACCGCCGGCGACCAAGATTCTGTTTGTGCTGATTGCGCCAAGCAAACCGGCTCTAATGGACGCAGCCCAGTACATAGATGTCATCTACCGCGAAATGTCTTGACGTGCCGGCGGCGGCCAACAGAATGGCATTTACCGGACGAACAAACTTGCTGCGGTTGTGGACGCCAATTCTTCTCCGCGGACGCCCCGATGGCTGTTTCGCTTCAGGCCTTTCCGAATCACCATCATCACGGTTCGCCCGATGGTCGCTCGACTTTTTAGATTGCGCAGAATAGCGAAATACATCTGAGATTCAACGCATACCACGAAGTCGTCCAGGTCCTTTGACGTCCTGCAATCGCGTCGGACTGATTCAGCGTCGACAATTAAGAACCTTTACAGTCACTGCCACAGAGCATTGTTGCATGTCCATGTCGCTGATATCGAACGCATTCGATTGCCTTAGCGAGCCCTTCTGGGCATTGGCGGCGCCGCACGATGGGGTCGGCACGACGTTTTCCGCCGAGAGGAATCCCTATCTGTTCCCGCTATCGGCGCTCGACGGCATCGGAGCCGCCTCCGTAAAAACGGCGACATGTGACTTCTCCCACTCTCCAGAGTTACGGGGTGAAGGGGAGCGCCATTCCTCTTGGTGGCTCGTCCATGCCAAGCCCCGGCAGGAAAAAAAACTCGCCCAAGATCTTCGCGCGCTCGAAATCGCCCATTTTCTGCCAGTGGTCTCTCACCAGGCGTGGACGCGCGGCCGTCCCCGAGTGACTTGGGTTCCGCTGTTTCCAGGTTATCTCTTCCAGCACGGTAGCGTACAGAGGGGGGGTTCAAGCCCTATCTACTAATCGCGTCGTTGCAATTCATCCAATGGCGGATAGACTGGGGATTAAAAGTCAATTGCGGGATCTCGCAATCTCACCGAAAAAAACGTTCCATTCAGAGTTGAGGAGCGATGTCCAATTGGCAAAAAGGTTCGCATCAAGGCGGGAGTGCTCGCAATTAAATGCGGAATCGTCTTCAAGGGAGGTAGTAAACCTTGCTTATTCATTCGAGTTAACGAGCTGCTAGAAGGCGTGTCAGTAGAATCGCTCACCATGTGGTTGAACCGTATGAGGCAAGTCCCAGTTAGCATCGCCATGGCCCGGATAATTCCGGTCCCCTTGGGATCGGCGAAGGAGGGGTAGCTTTGCCCCATCACACGCAGGGATGTGCTTACTCCAATCCTTGTAACCCGCCTCGCCGCGTTCGCGGCGAATATTCAATCGGATACCCTTGTCGGCAAGATGTCGGCAAGTTCTTCTCAAGGCATTGATGGCCTCAAACGTTGATCAATAATAAGTTTGACCGCCGGTTGACGATTGCGGCACTGTAAACGCCGCTTTCGTTGACGCCTTGTAATCCCTCACAGACGCTTCAGATTGCAGCATCATTTCGCTACTGGCGCAAATGACCCGGATGAAGTCCGCGCGGGATTCGCGATCGATCGAGACTCGCCAACAAACGAAATCAAGCTTCACAAACACTCTTAAGTGCAGATGGCTTCAAACGAAACTATTGGCGATGTTTACGCTGGCGCGGTCTCACCGGGGCGCGAGGAGCGGGCGGGGTTCGCCGTCGCCGCCAGCGGAGTCGCGATGCTCGCCGCCATCGGCTGGGCCTATTGGCCCACGCTGACGAACATGGTCCACGCCTGGGAGAGCCAACCCGACTACTCGCACGGCTACTTAGTGATCCCGCTAGCGCTGTTGTTTCTGTGGACGCGGCGCGGTTCCTTACCGCGAGACCAAGTGCGCCCTTCATGGTGGGGCGCCCTGTTCCTGATGGTTGCCGTGGCCGTGCGGGTGCTCGCAGGGCGCTATTACCTCATTCCTTTGGACGGCTGGACGCTACCGCTGACGATCGCCGGCGGCGTCTGGCTGCTGTGGGGCGCCGCGACGCTCCGTTGGAGTGCGCCAGCCATTGCCTTCCTCTGGTTTATGGTCCCGATTCCGTACTCCGCCGAGCGGTGGCTGAGCGTTCCCCTGCAGGCCGTCGCCACCAAGTTGAGCACCGTGGCGCTGATGATGCTAGGGCAGCCGGCCATTGCCGAAGGGAATGTCATCTTGCTGGGCGAACACACGCTTTTCGTGGAAGAGGCCTGTTCGGGGATGCGAATTTTTATCGGTATCTTCGCGTTGGCATATGCGTTTGCGCTTTTCTCGCGGTGGAGCTGGTGGCAGAAGGGCATCGTGTTGCTGTCCGTCTTGCCGGTGGCGATTGTGGCGAATGTGACGCGCATTGTCGTCACGGGGCTGCTTTACCAATGGGTCTCCGGCGAAGCGGGTCAGAAGTTCAGCCACGACATCGCAGGGTTTGTGATGATTCCGTTCGCCGCTCTGATTTTCTGGGCGGTGCTGATCTTCGTCGACAAACTGTTTCCGCTAGTGGAACAGGTCTCGCCCACTGCGGAGCTGTTCCGCCCGAAGAGCGCGGCCACCTAAGCTACAAATCGTCATGAGCGACAGCTGCGTAACTGCGTTCGGTTGAGCCGAAAGAGAGTGTGATCATTGAAGCCGACTCCTGAGCCACATCGCGAATCTACAGACCTCACCGTTCGAACGCCGCTCCGTCGCACGCCGATGGCGTCCAGAGTCGCTGCCGCTCGCGGCAGCGAGGCGGCGACGGCGGTCCAAGGGATCACGCCCGCATTCGCACTTAAGGTGCTGCGCGGGCGATGGCCGCTGGTTGTGCCGTTAGGTCTCTTGCTCGCGGCGGGAGCCGCCGCCGTCGTCTTCGCGATCTACGTTCCGAAATATCGCGCGTCGGCGATCCTCAGGATCGAAGCACAGCCTGCCTTCATCGCCTTTGCGAAGGAGTTGGGCGGCAGCAACGACGAGCGTTATGTCCAGACGCAAATCGAGCTTCTCCGTGGCCCCGTCATCCTGCTGCCGGCGCTGAGCAAGAAGCCGGCGGACGGCAAGAGTATGTTGGGAGAACTGCCTGAAATTAAGGAGCAGGTGAATCAGCTTGACTATTTGCAACGCAAACTCGCTGTATCGCAAATTGGAAAATCTGAGCTATACGAGGTGGCGTTTGAGAGCCGGTCGCCTAATGACGCCGCGACGGTGGTCAACGTAGTCGTGCAGACCTACCTCGAGAAGAAATCAGAGGAGGAAACGGCGCGATCGGCGGAAGTGATTAGAGTGTTGGAAAACGAGAGCAAAGAACGCCGCCTGCGCGTTGATCGCTTGCGACAGGAAGTCGTCGACTTGGCTCGCAAGCTGACTGGAAAGGACCCGTTTCAGCCGGGACTCGTCACCGACGTTGCGTCGCTTTCATCTCTTTCGGCGGCGGGATCGTTGCAACAAGGAATCGTTGACGCCGAAGTCGCCGCTGAGGTGGCGAAGGCCGAGCTGCAAGCCCTTAAAAGTTTAGCAGCCGTGCCGGAAGACCAAGGAATTGGCTCCGGCATCTTAGCTTTAGAAATCGCGAACCGCGCCGATGTGCGCCGAGCAGAAGAACAGATTGAGCTGCTCCACAAAGAAATGGCGGCCATCAAAAACAAAGCCCGAACCAAGATTGGCGATAGCTGGAGCACCGACCCCGAATATCTCAGCTTGGAAACGGCGGCGAAGCAAGCGGAGGCTGACCTGGAGAAGCTCAAGGCGACCGCCCGCGAAGAATTGCTAGCGTCCCGTCGCGCCGACCGACAGGCCGAGCAGCGAACTCGATTGACAGCCAAAGAACAAGAGCTGGCGGCATGGAACATGAAACGCAAGCTGCTCAGTGACAAATTCGCAGCGCATGTGAAGGATCGACAGTCGGGAGGCGCCCAGAGCGCCGAACTCGAATTCAAGAAAGGCGAGCTGCAACGGGAAGAAGGCGTCTTCGAGTTGATCGCTGCGCGTCAACTAGCGCTGCAAACCGAACAGCGGGCGCCTGAACGGGTGTCGCTGATGAAAGAGGCTCAGCCTCCAATCAGTGCGTTGGAACCGATTCCTTACAAATACCTGCTGGTGGCGTGCCTCGCCTCGCTCCTGGCGCCGCTGGGAATCGCCGTCGGGTATGAATCATTGCTCCGACGCATTTCGTCGACCGATCAGCTGATGAAAGAGTCGTTGCTGCCGGTCATCGGCGAAGTGGCCCGCTTCCCGCGCCGGCGCGTGGGGGCGGCGCCCGCGCTTAACGGCCCCCCGAGCAAGGAGATGTTCGTTTTTGCGGAGTCGATTGATAGCTTGCGGACGCAACTGCTGCTCACGGAGAATCTGGGCGTCCCTGGCGAGCAAAAGATCGTGGCCATTTGCAGCGCCTCCAGCGGCGAGGGGAAATCGAGTCTGGCGATGGCGCTCGCGATGAGCATCGCTGAGTCGACCAAACAGCCGACGCTGCTCATCGACGCCGACCTGCGCTCGCCCGACCTGGCGAAATCACTGGGTGTGCCCCAGACGCCAGGGTTGGCGGAACTGCTGAGCGGCAGAACGTCGTTGCGGGAGGCGATCCATCGCGTCGGCGAAACCGAAGCGTATGTTTTGCCTGCGGGTAAGCTGCGCGGAAGTCCGCACCATATTTTCGAGGGCGTCAAAATCGAAGGGGTGCTTCTCGGCCTGCGTAAGAAGTTCAATACGATCATCATCGACACGCCGCCGATCCTGGCCGCGAGCGAATCGCTCGTTTTCGCGAAGGCCGCCGATTTGACGGTGTTTTGTTCTCTGGCAGACGTTAGCCGCGCCAACCAAGTCCGGGTGGCCGTCGAACGGTTGCATGCGACCGGCGCTAACGTCGCTGGCGCCGTTCTCAGCGGCGTTTCCGCGCGTCACTATGTCTACAACTATGGCGCCTATGGCGCACATAGGTAGTCCTTCTCGATACGGCGTCCCTCATAGTCGGAACTTGTAGCGAATGGTCGCTTAACGCAGTTTTCTCAATGCCAAATACTTCAAATTCGTCAACGGTCGTCGCCAAGCGCAGCTACACCGTTAACTGGCGTCTGTTAAGCGCTGCCGTGGCGATCGCGTGCATCGCCGCGCCGGCGGGGTACTGGCGGTACCGCACGGCGATGGAGCAGACGGCTGGCACGCTCTTGGAGCGAGCCGCGGCACTCGAGAAGGAACAGGAGTGGGACGAAGCCACGGCCTACTATCAGCGTTATCTGATCATCAAGCCGGATAACTCAAACGCGCTGGCGCGCATGGCCGAAGCGTATGGTCGCGGCGACCAGACTTCCGCGCGCTTGAACCGCGTCAATACGATGCTCTACCGCCTGCTTGGTCAAGCGTCCGAGGAGGTCGATCAAGGCGACCTGCGCCTCCGGCTGGCTGAGAATCTGTTGCGGCTCGGCTCGTTCCAGCAAGCCATCACTGAAGCTGAGCAAGTTAAGGACGCTGGTCTCCAGCCGCGCCGCCGCAGGACGATCGCCCTGGCGAAGCTTGCCTTGGTGGGCGTTGATCCCAGGGTGAAGCCTGGCGACGCCGTCAATGAATTGCTCGCCGTCGCCACAGAAATGCCTGGAGACGTCGAGCTGATCAGCTCCAGCGCCGCCGCACTGCGCCGCTTTGGCGGCGACGCTGAACTGACCGAGTTGAACCCTCCGGCTCGCGCCGACACTTTGATGGATCGTCTGGTAGAACTTAAGCCCGGCGACGTTGAAGCTCGGTTAGCTCGTCATCGGTACCGTTTGCAGTATCAACTCGCCGGTGCGAACGAAGACTTGCAGGCGGCTTTGGAGATTTCGCCTGACAATGTCGAGGCGCTATTTCTCGATGCGATCGCCAAGGTCGCCGGCCCGGCCGGGGCCTCGGAACTGGAGGAGGCCGAAACCCAACTTCGCCGCATGATCGTCCTTGAGCCGCGGGATCACCGCGCCTACTTGGCTCTCGCCGCCGTGATGGAACAGACGGGGCGCGGCGAGCAGGCGGCGGAGTTGCTGCGGAAGGGACGTCAGCCCACCGGCAATAACATCAATTTGAACTTGGCCCTCGTCGACCTGGAGTTGCGCGCCAGCCAATGGGACAAAGCGGAACAGACGCTGCGAGAACTCGACAACCAGAGCGCCGCTTTGCTGGTGCAGATGGAGACGAGTCAACGTAGGCAACTCGAGAATCGGCTTCGACTTTCCCACGCTCGCAGGGATTTGGGGCGCCAGGATACCGAAGCGGCTGCCTCCAAGCTCCGCACCATATACCTTTCCGAGAGCGCCGCCAGCGGCAGCCAGCCGACGCTGGAGTGGGTGCAGGCGACGCAGCTCCTCTCGGCGCTTCACGGGCTGAAGGGCGAATGGGATAAAGCGGCGGAGTATGCTAGAGTCCTGGTCCGCGCTCGACCGAACGACCCGGCGGTAATGGCCGCCGCCGCAGACGCGCTACTGAAGTCGGGCAGCCCAGCCGATGCGATCGAGGTTCTTGACGAACTTTCAGGAAGCGCCGCTCAGAATGAAACGCTGCTGCTACGACGCGTCCAATCGCATCTCGCTCAGCAGCTAGGGCGTGCTCAAGCCGACCGCAATTGGAGCGAGTTCGATCGCGCTCTACAGGCGGCGAAGGCTGATACCGAACCTCGTTGGGAATTGTTGTTCTGTGAAGCTGACTTTCGCCTAGCGAGCGGCGACCCGGGCGCCGCCGCAGCGCTCATCCGCGCCGGCGAGGAAAAATTCGGCGATCAACTGAAGTTTTGGAAAAGCGCTGCTCAGCTTTACAGCCGCCTCCACCTCGCAGAAGACATGGCGCGGGCGCTTGCCAAGCACGAGTCCCTCGGCCCGCCCGCCGTGGAACAGGCGGCGCTCCACGCAGCCCTCCTCGCCGGTGAAGGAGACTATGACGCGGCCGACAAACTCCTCCAAACAGCGCGTGCGTCGGCCAGCCCGGCGGAACGCCAGCGAATTGAGCGTCAGCGCGTCGAGACCCAGGCGCTTGCGGGACGTTTCGCGGAAGCGCAAAAGCTTGTCGCTCCGTTAATCGACGCGGATCCTAAAAATCGCAGCGTCTTGGGACTTGGTATTGAGATAGCGTTGGCGGCCGGCGATCTTCAAGCCGCCGAACGTTGGGAGAAAATCCTTGCCGCAGCCGATCCCAACGGTTCGCTCGAACCATATTGGCGCGCCCGCCGTTTACTGCAAAGCTTCGACAAGCTGAGTTTTGAAGAGAAAGAAACGCTTAAGAAAACCGTTTCAGACGTCCGTTCCGACCGACCCCGCTGGTATCCCATCGTCGGCTTGGCAGCCCAACTGGCTGATGTCGCTGGAGACTCGCGCCAGGCGCTGTCGGACTATCAACTGGCGGCCGATCTCGGCGACCGACGCCCCGCGACGCTCGAAAGACTTGCGACATTGCTTTACCAGTTTGGACGCTACGACGAGGCGGAAAAGACTTTATCGCTGTTGGCCGCGGACACAATGGCGGCGCCGTTCGTCAATGCGATGAGCATTGAACTGGCCGTCAAACAGGACCGCATCGCGACAGCGATCGAGGTCGCGCGTAAAAGCGTTGAAGAATTCCCACAAGATGTGCTGCGACGGCTGTATTTGGCCAATCTGCTCCTCCGGGCAGGCGAGTCAGACGGCGCGGTAGCAGTCTTCAGAGAAGCGACGAAGCGGTTCCCGTCCGATGACCGCGTTTGGAGTGGGCTCATTACGGCGCTCGCAAAATCCGGGAAAACGGAGCAGGCTCGCCAGGCTCTCAATGAGTTGACGCAGAGTTCCGCCGTCCCCGCTAGGCAGCGACTGCTCGCGGCCGCGCAAGGGTATGAGTTGTTGGGGGACTTCGCTGCAGCTGAACAGCAGTACGAGGCGGCGATCGAGGATCAACCCGGCGACGCGCAGATCGCGTTGAGTTATGCTCGCATCTTAGCCCGCCGCAGCGCGAGGGCGGCGCAGCCTGTATACGAGAAAGTTCTCCAAGCGGACCCTAGCAACGTCGCAGCACGGCGACAATTGGCGATGCTACTGGCGTCGACGGGCGAGGAGGCTGATTGGAACCGAGCGACGCAGCTCTTGAATGAACTTGACGCGTCCAAGGGATCCGGCGCCGATCACCGCTTGCGCGCCCTCCTGCTATCGCAGAAAGGACGCGCCCGCGCGGAGCGCATTGCAAACTGCCAGGCGGCGCGGCAGATTCTTGAGCGACAAATCGAAGGCGAAAGCGCCGCCACTGCCGTTTTCACCCGCCTTCTACTCGCGCAAACATTGGAGCGCGAAGCGGCGCTCAGCGGCGAGAAGGCGTTGATCGAAGCCGCTGCTGAGCAATTCCGCACGATCGTCAAGTCAGGAACGCCATCAGCGGAGCAGCTATCGCAGTATATCGAGTTTCTGCTGAGAAACGGGGCGCCCACGGCGGCCGATAGTCGGGCGAACATGCCGGCGAGCGCGCCTAGCGCGGAGCTGCTGACTGAAGCAGAAACGGCTCTCGAACAACTGCGCCGCCTCCAGGTGAGCGACAACGGCGACGTTGAAGCCTTGGCTGTCTCCTATGCGGCCAGGATAGCGAAGGCGAAAGGAGAGAACGAGCAGGCGCGTGAGGTTATCGCCGCGTTTGCCGCCGAGACTCCAGCTGCACCTAATACCGCTACAGAATCGAAGCGGCTCCTGACGATTGGTCGCTTATATGCCCTGATTGGCGCTCACGCCGAAGCGGAAACGTGGTATCGCAAGTTGGCGGAAATCACCCCAAGCGCCAACATGCTGGTTATACAATCGCTCACTGATCAGGGGAAACGCGGCGAAGCCGCGCGATTCTGCCTCGAAGCGGCCGGTGGGCCGCTGACCCCCGATTTGGCGATGATGCTCGCCTATGTGATGACCGTTCCTGACGGCGACGCGCCAGAAAACGTCGCTGAAGCCGATGCGGCGCTTGACGCGGCGATCGCCGCCAACGACGCTAATTTGCAGCTTCTCCAGGCGACGGCCGTGATGCGGGCGAGTCGTCGCGATTACGACGCGGCGATCGCCATATTTCGGCGTATCCTCGCCGTCGATCCCGACAACGACCTCGCGCTCAACAATTTGGCGACGCTACTGGCGGAGCGGCCCAACCAGCGTGCTGAAGCGTTGGAACTGATCGAACGGGCCGTGGCTCTTTCCGGGCGGCAACCATCGCTCTTGGACACGCAGGGAACAATCCATTTAAAAATGGGGAACGCCGATCCAGCCATCAAGTGCCTTGAAGAAGCGACGGCCGGCGGGACCGCCGACGCACGCTATTACCTCCATCTGGCGGCCGCCTACCAGCTCGCCCAGCGCGAGCAGGACGCCGCCAGCATGCTGGCGGAAGCTCGCAATTTTGGGATTGAGAAGTTTGTCCTCACCGACGACGACCGGACGCTGTTGCAGAAACTTGAGCAAGAGGTCTCCTCCACGTCGCCCACCGCCTCGGAGAAGCTATGAACGCCAAGTCATCAACTCCCTCCCGTCGGCGCACCGGCGCGAGCGCGCTCCTCCCGTTGGCAGCCGCGCTGCTGATCACGGTCACCGGCGGCGCGTGGTACGGCAGTTATGCGCAGCGCTGGGGGCCGGCGGTCGATATGGTGGCCGCGGCAGACAAGCTGGAGCAGTTGCCGCGGCAGTTCGGCGATTGGTCGCTGGTAGAGGATCTCCCCTTCGATGAAGCGACGCGGACGATGCTGGAGTGCGCCGGACACGTTAACCGGCGCTACATCAATCGAGTGACAGGGCAGGGCGTTAATCTGGCTATTATCGTTGGTCCCCCGGGGCCAACTGCCGTCCACACTCCCGAAATCTGTTTTTCCAGTCGCGCCTACCAGCAACAGGGGGACCGAACTCTCCTGGAATTGGAGGAGGGCGCTGGCGCGAGCGACTCGTTCTGGACGCTCGACTTCACGACTCAGAACGTCCTCGCGGACGGTTTGCGAGTCTACTACGCCTGGAACCGCGGCAATGCCTGGGAGGCGTCGGATTCGCCTCGCTACAAGTTCGCGGCGGCGCCCTTCCTCTACAAGCTCCAGCTAGCAGCCCCGGTGCCCGCGGGAGCGGGAGCTGGCGGCGCCGACGTTGGAAAGGAATTTCTCCAAGAGTTTTTGCAATCAGGATGGCCACAGGCCGCGATGTGACCCCTCCATCAGGCAGATACGGAAAATCTTATCAGATTGCGCGTCCCATCTCCGGAGGCATGGCTTCAGTTAAGATTTGCCGTTTTTTACGTCTAAGCTCCTCGTTACTGCGGCTAACCGAATTAGAATAACCAATCGCCTCAGCTTCCGCGGCGTTTGGCAAGGCGACGCGGAAGAAGCGTGCCGACTCTAAGAAGCACTTGAATTGTCAGCTTGAGTTTCAACGTCTGAGTGACAGCGAATTGCGATAGGACACCAACTGTGAATACCTACATAAATCTTCCGACCGCACGCGCGGCGGCGCCACCTTGCAATAGTTTTTCCCAGCCGGTTGCGGCGACGGCGTACTCCGAGCGTAAGGCGCCTTGGATGCGGTTACTCGGAGTCTTGCTGCTCGTCTGCTTCACGCCGCTGATCGTGATCTGCATGCTGTTGGTAAGGCTTACCTCGCGCGGTCCCGCCTTTTACCGGCAAACCCGGTTAGGTAAGGACGGCCGCCCCTTCGAAATCTTGAAGATTCGCACGATGACCTGCGACGCCGAGACGGAGTCGGGCGCCGTGTTGTGCACGGCCGGCGATTCTCGCATCACGCCCGTGGGGCGCGTATTGCGGTTCCTTCACTTGGACGAATTGCCGCAACTAGTCAACGTCATGCGCGGCGAGATGTGCCTGGTCGGACCGCGACCAGAGCGTCCAGAGATCATTGCCAAGCATCGCCTTGATGAGCATGTGCCGGGCTTCTGTGAGCGGATGCATGTCCTTCCAGGCGTCACCGGGCTGGCCCAGATTAATTTGCCGGCGGACGTCTCCGCCGACTGCGTCATTCCCAAGGTGGCGCTGGACCGCGAGTACGTGGCCACGGCAAGCGCCGCGTTAGACCTGCGGATCTTGGCGTGCACGGCGTTCCGCATGCTGGGCGTCAGGCACGGACGCGCCGTTCGCTTATTCGGCGTCCGGCGTCAGGTAATTATGTCGGAGGCATCTCGAGAATTTGCAGCGGCGCCCGTCGCCTCCGCGCCGAGATTTCCGTTCGAGCTGATGCTCAGCGTGCCGGTCCCGGACTTGGTGAGGGCACCCGAGGAACTGTTGCCAATGGCCGAGGCGAACGTGACGTTGTTGCCGTTGGTGTCAAAGGTGGAGGTCACGCCGCCGGTCATAACCAGGCGACTGGAGATGTCGTCAGTGTTCCCCG
>JBGSMO010000496.1:0-10523 GCA_041740115.1 Pirellulales bacterium | reverse complement strand
CGACGACGTCGAAGAGTTGGATGTGGCCGTCCACGACTCGCTCAATCAACAGGCTCGTCACCTTTCACTCAAACGCTCCTACTTCAAAACCGCTCAACTGAGAATCTAAATCAGGCGCATTCGCGGCGCGAGGATCAATAGTAAACGGCGTCGTGACGATCGATTTTCGATGATCTTCGCTATACTGACGTCTCGCTGCCGAAATAGATGGCTCGGCAGCAGTTTCGGCAGAAAGAGTGATACCGATGTACAAATTACCGCTCGCCGTTCTCTTTATGCTTGGTTGTGGCGTTACGGTTCCGGTAGCGGGTCAAGAGTATTTCCCAGCCGTCGCCACTTATCATAGCGCCACCGGCGACGTGGTCTTGCATCAGTTCGTCCAGAATCACCAGCTTTCCGGTTTGCAGGCGAGAGGACCCGAAGTCCAAGTCGTTAGCCTGCCAGAAGATCTTGGACAATATTTTGTCGACATCCAAGAGAACGAAATCAGCTGGCTATTCTTTACGCTCCCGTCGCCTAAATCACTCCTGCTTCAAGGCGTTCTTCCTGCTGGGCTGACGGAAAGTCAACTCAAAGCTGATTACTACATAGGAGTGGTGCTTTTTGACAATCCCGAGCTTCAGGCTACTCAATGGCAGTACGTAGCCGTTCCCGAGGGGTCGTCGCTCGTGCTTGCCAGTTTAGGATCAGTCTTGCTCCTGCGACGCCATCGACTGAGGCACTGACGCCCATCACGACGTAGATTTGGTGCGACTCTTCGCTTCGCATTGCTTGTGTCTACTTCCTAGCCCGTTGATGAGGTTACTCCTCGTGCGAAACCTTGTATTCCTAACTGCGATCGTCGCAGTGTGTATTCAATCGCGAGAGGCGTCGGCACAAGTGGCGTGGGAGCCGGCGACTGCGATCTACTACGCCGCGTCAGGGGACGTTGTCCTGGACTGGGGAGACTGGCCTCCGGTCGGAAACATGCAAATCACAGGTCCCGGAGTTCCTTTCATCGGTAATCCCGACCCAATGGGAGGATTCGTCGACGCATCGATTCCTGGCGAGGTTAGCTGGCTGTTTTTCGTTCGCCCGCCTACCGGAACAACCTTTCTTGGAATTCTGAAGCCAAACTTGTCGATCTCCCAGTTAAACGAGAGCTTCGCATTTAACATTGATTGCGAATGTCCTCGGCCATACCCTATCCCGTGGCATTACGTGTCAGTTCCCGAACCAAACTCCGCCCTGCTGGCAACCGCCCCCGTGATTGGACTTTGGGCTCGTCGGAGACGCGCGATGACTCGACATGAGAGTGGGGTAGGTAGCCCGCGACACGGTTGCATACCGTCGCCTCGCGTCAGTGATGGGCTGATGCATCGCTGCTCCTCGTGTTTGTTAATCCGCTCATAAGGTTTCTACAGATGCGAGTTTGTTTGCTCTTGGTCACTTGGATCGCTCTTCTCTCTCCAGTCAGTGGGGCGGCGGCTCAGTCCACTACTGAAATAGATGGCCCAGCAGCAGCTCAGGCAGAAAAGTGTGATACCGATGTACAAATTATCGATCGTCGTTTTTTTTGTACTAGGGTGTGGCGTTACGGTTTCGGCAGCGGGGCAAGAGTATTTCCCAGCCGTCGCCACTTATCATAGCGCCACGGGCAACGTGGTCTTGGACGGGTACCCCGTTGGACTTCTGGAGCACTACGTTGTCAGGGGACCGGGAGTTCCGGTAGTTGCGCCACAATCGAAACCGGGGGATTATTTCGTCGACACGTCGATAGCAGACGAAGTCTCGTGGCTGTTCTTCAATTGGCGCGATCTACCAAGCTCCATCTTGCTGCAAGACATCTTCCCGGCGAACCTGACCGAGGATGAACTGAAGAGTCACTATTGGTTCGGGGTCCGCATTTGGCATAACACGGGTGAGCTTACGCCTGCTGAGTGGCGCTATGTGCCCGTGCCGGAACCAAGTTCCGCACTGCTGGCAACCGCCGCCGTTCTCGGGTTGAGCGCACACCGAAGACGCGCTGTGATTCGACGTGCGAGTAACATTGCACCCTGCGATGCGATTGCATGTCATCGTTTCGCTGGCGGAGGCATGGGTAGGCTCGGTGCTACGCCTGCTGCTTTTCGACGAAGGATATTTCAGATCATTCGAAATTACGCCTTCATATCCTCAATTGTCGTCCTCGCTTTTCGAGCAAGCGATGCGGCTGCGCAGTCGATCAATGGCTCGGCCGCGATCTACCGCGCGTCATCGGGCGACGTTGTGTTGGAGATTCCGCAGGACGGCCGCTACGGTGGGCTCTACATTACCGGGCCTGGAGTTCCGTTCGATCCAAACGCAGATCACCTGGGCGGATATCTTGACGCGTCGATACCCAATGAAGTGAGTTGGTTGTTTTTTACCCCGATTCTGACAGGACAGACGCTGCGTGGAATCCTGCCCCCATCGCTTTCGAGCGACCAGTTGATGGGCGAATTTGAAATTCAGATTGTCGGAGAAGCAAACTTCCCGCTTCCATGGAAATACGTAGCTGTTCCAGAGCCGAGCGTCCCGCTACTCGCGACAACTGCCACTCTTCTCGGGCTGTTCGCTGGCCGGAGACGAGCGACGCCTACGTCAAGTGACGCTGTTTTCTGCAATGGCGGGCGGATAGCATAGTCTCGGCAGTACTCCGCAGTGGCTACGAGAAGCGTGAAGGGTGATGCTTGGCCGGTAGTTCTGCATGCTCACGGCTTGGGCCGAGAGCATGGCGCCCGGGGCCGAATAAGTTGGGGGGGGCCTGCTTGCATTTCGGTAAGCGAAGCGTGTCCGTTGGTTCTCCCTCACCCCCGGCCCCTCTCCCGGCGGGAGAGGGGAGCAGGAGGGAGCGCGCGGGGGCGTGGCGTCGCACTCGACTTGGCTTGGCTCCCTTCTCCTGGGGGGAGAAGGGCTGGGGATGAGGGGGCTGCGGTAGAGGGTTGTTTCATCTCAATTGGAATTAGCGAGTGCCGCGGGTGGCATGGCCTCAGCGGTACTCCGCAGTGGCCATGAGGTGCGCGAAAGGCGGTCCGTGGCTCATCGTTCTGCATGCTCACGGCTTGGGATCGATTGCACTCCTGCGCCGCCCGCGGCAAAGACGCTGACGCGCAATGTCTCCTGTCGTCTGCAATGTCTCGATTGGTCCGGAACCAAACGTAGCGATGCCAATCTTCGTTTTCGCCACATGCACGATGCGCGCAAGGATGCTAAAGTGCATAGCGATCTTTCTAACATCTTATAACTGCGAGAAATGCGATGAACACCTCTGAAAATGGGACGGCGTTCACGTCGCTCTTTCGAGTCGCCATAGCGATATTATTCACGGCGGGAACGGCATCTCGTGCTGACGCTACGCTGGGAATCGTCGCTTATTACGCGTCGACCGGGAATCTGGTCGTGGAGAAGTCGTTGCCGGTCAGCCAAATCTCAGGGCTTGTTATTAAAGGGCCGGCGCCATTCGCCTTGCCTCCCGATGATTTTGGCGGCCTTGTGGATACTTGGGAGAACGAAGTTGGTTGGCTGCTTTTCACTCCCGTGCAGGCGCCGCTTCACGTGAACTCGATTCTGCCCGCCGGATTGACGTCGACTGAGTTACAAGAGAGTTACTCGGTATTCGTCTATATTCCGGCTGGCGACTACGAACCTTATCCTCCGGCCGATTGGCGCTATGTGCCAGTGCCGGAGCCGTCTTCAGCATTACTCTGCGGCTTGTCAGGCGTCGCAACGATGCTCACTGCAAGGCGGAGAGTTTCCTAAATCAAGTGGAGTGACGCCATGAATGCCGTTCGATGCGCTACGGCGCTGTTTGTAGTGGCTCTTGCGACCGCCAGTTCGTTTGGCCAGAGTCAGCCGCTTCCGAATCGATTTATCGCCACCTACTTTGCGGCGGACGGTCGCGTCGTTCTTGAGAAGGGGTATGACCATCTACTCGGGATTGTCGGACTGCGAGCGACAGGACCAGGACTTCCGTTTAGCCCAAACAGCCCGCAACTCGATCAGGATGGCGAGTGGTTGAGTTCCAATTCTGGATTTGCGGACTCGTCATTGCCAAACGAAGTGAGCTGGCTATTCCTGCAGGATTTGGAGCCGCCATTAGAGTTTGTCGCGGTCTTTCCGCCGAAATTATTCATCGATGATCTTCTTTTACACTACTCCTTCCGATATTTCGACAGCACCTCGCATAGCGCCTCCGTGAGCGACCCCGTTCCGGCAGATTGGCGTTATGTACCCGTGCCGGAGCCGTCAGCATTGTTTTTGGCGTTGCTAGCCGCCGTGGGCGTCGCGGCGAAGAGTCGCGTTTCACGCGTACTCATCGCTGCGACCGCTGGACGAGGCGCCTCATGATGATGCTCACAGCCCTTCGCCGTTCTGCCGCGATTTTGGTTGCGCTGTGCTGTTTTATTCTGAGCGAAACGACGCGTGGCCAAGCAGTGGCAATTTACGATGCGACCAGCGGCAACGTCACGCTGCAGGGAGGTCCAACTCTGATCGGCGAAATTTGGGCGCAAGGCCCGGGCGTTCCGGTTGATGCAACGCCTGACGATTTTTGGCAACTTCGTCTTGGTCGAGGCGGACAAAGCGACCTGGCTTTTCTTTCGATCGGCCGTGCCCCCGCTCTCATTCATTGACGTGTTTCCTGCGGGTCTCTCACATGCGGAATTGCAGGAGATGTACGTATTGCGCGCATTGCATCCTGGTTCTGCAATCTATCCACCGCCGGTAATCCCTTGGGAATACGTTGCCGTGCCGGAGCCATCGGTCGGAGTGATGGCGGCTCTGTGCGTCGTTGGAGCGCTTGCCGCACGCAATTCGCGTCGCGCCCGAGCTTAAGATTTTGTTCAGGGGTAATGAAAGAGAGTTGAGAGATGATTCCCACGCGATTGATCATTGTTTTTCTGCTTGTCGCAGCAGGCAGGGCGAAGGAGTGCGTCGCTCACACGGCAACTTATGACGCTGCCACAGGTAACGTGCGGTTGGAATGGGACGGTGGGGTGTTGGGAGGAATGGGTGCGTGGGGGCCGGGAGTTCCTGCCGTCGCGCCGCCTGAAAGTTTTGGCGGGTTCTACGACCTGTCGACGCCTCACCAAGTGAACTGGTTGCTTTTTCACGCGCTCAGTTCGCCTGTCGACTTAATCGGCATTGTGCCAGCCGCCTTGAGCCACGCAATGTTAGCGGAGTCGTATAGCAGTTACATTATCATTCAAGGTGCCGGCGGCGAGCCTGAATTCATGACGTGGGAGTATATCCCAGTGCCGGAGCCATCTTCTGGATTACTCTGCCTTGTTGCGAGCGTCGCCACGGTGCTCACTGCACGGCGGAGAGTCTCCTAAATCCATTAGAGGAACGCCGGGTGCCACTGGCGTGTCGCCAGTGAGAAGCGAGTGCACGGCCTACATCAACCACAGCCCACAAGCCGCCCTATCCCCCAGGCTTGTTGCAAGCCAAACGGCGTGCAGCCTCTTTCGGCGCCTCTCACTGGCAGGATGCCAGTGGCACTCGTTCGATCAACGATCCGAACCTCAATCGCCGCGGCAGGCGGCTTCGATGGCGGCGATGTCGATTTTTCTCATTTGCATCATTGCCGCGAAGGCGCGCTTGGCGACGGCGGGATCGGGGTGCGTGATCGCCTCGGACAGGACGATCGGCGTGATTTGCCACGACAGTCCCCATTTGTCTTTGCACCAGCCGCAGGCGCTTTCCTGGCCGCCGTTGTCGACGATGGCGTTCCAGTAGCGATCGGTTTCGGCCTGGTCGGCGGTGGCCACTTGGAACGAGAAGGCCTCGTCGTGCTTGAACGCCGGTCCGCCGTTGAGACCGAGGCAGGGGATTCCCATGACGGTGAACTCGACCGTCAGGACGTCTCCTTCCTTGCCGGCGGGATAGTCGCCTGGGGCGCGATAGACGGCGTCGACCGATGAGTTAGGGAAGGTCTTGGAGTAGAATTGCGCCGCCTCCTCCGCGTCGCCGTCGTACCACAGACAGATCCGGTTCTTGGGGGACGTTGCCACAGGAATGTCTCCTTTGCTGGTGAGCGGCCCGTGCCGGCGGCGTCGGCTGGGACGAGGTGGTGCCGCGTGCGAGTCGTTAAGTTTGCATATTCTATGCCGTTCGGGCTAGGCGGAGCGCTCAGGTTCAGCGCGCCGAAACAGCGAAAACGCATGGCTGGATACGGGATAATCCTGCCAAGCCGAAAAGACGATAATAGCCTCCCATGGTTGTGAGATATAGTTAAAGAGTCACCTCACCCGGGAGATTGCAACGATGCGCATCATTTTTGGGTTGATTTTCATTGCTGTGGCGGCGACTCTGCTCGTCAACGGGGCCAAATCGATCGCTTTCGTGAATCATCCTGGCGGTTGGGAGTTGGTAGGGGAGCTCGGCGCCCTCTCCTTGATGTCACTGCTCCTTGGGAGCATTGGCCTGAAGTGGATTGCCGCCAAGAAAAGTCCTGAACAAGCCGGCTAGCGCCATCTCCTCATTGCGAAGGCCTGATGCTCAGCATCGCCCCGAGCGACTCTCGCCGCGCTTGCGCTGTTCGAGGGTGCGACATGCTTGTGCCTGGGGGCAAATACCGAGCATTCCGGCTTTCTTCGCTCGCTGGAGCCATGGTCGCCCTCAAAATCGCGTTTTTGGGCGAACCATCCAGAGCGAGCGATTGTCTGCGCCGTGACGAGCAGCCAACGATTGCCGTCGTCCGCGCCGAGCGACGGCTACTTCTCAGCAACAGTCCTCGATCCGGATCCCTCATGGACGAACAGCCCGCCGGAAGCTTGCCGTCGACGTTTGACGACGGCGACGCGTACGACCTGGTGCTCAAGGATATGCCGTACGGGCTGGATTTCTATGTCGATTTGGCGCGCGAGGCGCAGGGGCCGGTGCTGGACATCGCCTGCGGCACCGGTCGGATTCTGTTGCCTTGCCTGCAAGCGGGCGTCGATATCGAGGGGCTCGACTTGTTCGAGGGGATGCTCAAGACGCTGCGCGCCAAGGCGGCCGAGTTGTGTCTGTCGCCGCGGCTGCATCAGGCGGACATGAGCGATTTTTCGCTGCCGCGCTCTTATGCGGTGATCATGATTCCGTTCAATGCGTTCATTCACAACATGACGCAAGAGACGCAAATTCGCTGCCTGCAGCGCTGCCGAGAACACTTGCTGCCCGGCGGACAGTTGACGTTCGACACGTTTTTTCCATCGCTAGAGATTGTGGGCGCGGCGCAGCATACGCGCGTGCTGGAGGGCGAGTTGCCGCATCCCGAGACCGGCTTGCCGATGCGGATGTACGATACGCGCAGCTTCGACCGCGTCGAGCAGACGCAACACTCGGTGAACGAAGTTGAACTGCTGGCCGCCGACGGCAACGTCGAGCGGGCGATTCGCTCGGAGACGCGTTCACGATACATTTACAAGCAGGAAATGGCGCTGCTGTTGCGCGTCGCGGGCTTCGCGCGTTGGGAGATCTACGGCGACTTCGACCGCCGCCCGCTGACGCGCGAGAACGAGGCGATGGTGGTGACGGCTTGGAACTCGTGAGCCGTTTAGGCGACTGCTTTCGCTGCAGGCTTCGGGCAATCTCGTTAGATCCGATTTGGATTGAGGGTTGGCAGACTGGTATACTCAGCAAGAAGAGAGCCGCTAAGGCTGACGCCCTCCATCACAATATCGCGAGTATCCGTATGAACATCCAACCTTACCTGTTCTTCAGCGGCCGGTGCGAAGAGGCGATCGAGTTCTACAAAGAGGCCATTGGCGCCGAAGTGGAAATGATGCTGCGGTTCAACGAGAGCCCGGAGCCGATGCCGCCGGGAGTGCTACAGGAGGGATTCGAGGCGAAGGTGATGCACTCGTCGTTTCGCGTGGGCGACGCGATGATCATGGCCTCCGACGGGTGCGACGATAAGACCGTGTTCAGCGGGTTCTCGCTGGCGCTGCAAGTGCCGACGATCGCGGAGGCGGATCGAGCGTTTGCGGCGCTGGCCGACGGCGGGCAAGTGCAGATGCCGCTGGCGAAGACGTTCTGGTCGCCGCGGTATGGGATGGTGCAGGACAAGTTTGGGGTGAGTTGGATGGTGATGGTGCCGGCGGACGTGCGGTGAGAGGATGAACTCGTTGGTGCAACGCATCGGGTGAGGCGGAGCGGTTTGTTGCAACGTTCCCCCTCCCCAGCCCTCCCCTCAAGGGGGGAGGGAGCCGGAGGATTTTCTGTGGGCGAACCGTTTCGCGGTGGCGAGGCATGCTCCGATCGCGAGTAGCGCGATCGCTGTCGGCTCTGGGATTGGCGACGTAGCCGCAACGGCGCCGCTGAACTGTTCGCCGAAGCCTGCTTGCCACACAGCCAGATCGGCGGCGTCGACAAAGCCGTTACCGTCGCCGTCGGCGGCTGTGTTCTTCAGTACGGCGGCGCCGAGTTGTTGCTGCCAAATGAGAAAATCGGCGCCGTCGATGTCGCGATCATCGTCGTAGTCGCCGGCTAGATAGAACGTCGGCACGCCGGCGTCGTTCAGAATGGCGAGGTCGAGCGGCGAGATCTCGTAGCGCGTGCCGCGATAGAAGACGAGGCCGTTCATCACGTCGAGGCTTAAGTCTTCGCCGGGGCGGGGGCTGAAGTTGGCGACGTGCGAGGCGTTGCCGAAGGTCAGCGGCACGGGTCCGCCGTAGAGGGCCGTTGCGGCGGGGCCCGTGGCGAAGAGGTTTTGGCCGTCGAAGTTGATCTGCTCGTCGTACGTCGACTGGTAGTCGCCGGGATATGCGCCCGTCGTCGCGTTGATCCAGCCGTTGAAGCCAAGGGCGTGGCCGAACTCGTGGAGGAAGGTGCTCATCGCGTCGGTGCGATTGACGTCGACGACGGCGGTGCGGGCGACGGGATCGGGATCGAACCAGAGCTCATCGTAGACGTAGGTCGGGTTGATCTCGATGAGCACGTCGTAGTCGGCGCCGTTGGGATCGACGCCGGTGCGGAGTTCGGCGGTCATCCCCTGCTCGAAGACGTCGAACTCGCCGTTGTTCTCGACGAAATTCGACGTGAGGCTGCGGCCTTCGGCGAAGGGGATGGCGGCGTTGGCGCGGATGACGACTTCAATGTCGGCGTCGCCGACGAGGAACTTGGCCCAACGCTCGCCGGCGGCGATGGCGTGCGACTCCAGCAATGGGCGCACCGTAGCGTTGAGAGCGTCGGTCGGGTCGTCGAAGGCGATCGAGTAATTGATCGCCGCGTGTGCGCGGGCGCCGACGAGGCTGACGGCCAGACAGGCGATGGCCGCCGAAGAGCGAACGAGCCGCTGCATACTGTTCCTTTGCGACGATCGAGCCCGCGCCCCTAGTGCGGCTCATTTGTCGCGGAGGGGAGTGTAGCAGACGGCGGGTTACGTTGAATAGGTGTGCAATGCTCGCAGCGCTAGCTGGCAGTGCGATTGCGATCGATACTGAGCAAGCCATAGAACGGCGGCATAAAACGAATGGGACGCGGATGTTATCAGCGTTCACCCGTCAAATCCGCGTTCATCCGCGTCCTATTCTTGTTCTTCTGGAGCGGAAGTCGAATCCGCGGCAGGTTTGTCGGTCGATGGTGCGTCCGCGGGCGGTTCCTCGTCTGCGGGCTTAGCGGCGGCGAGTTGCTTCGCGCGCAGCAGATTGCCGTGACGTTGCGGGGCGTCCTTCGGATCGGACTGCAACGTCTTGATCGCCGCTTCCTTGTCGCCGAGGGCTTCTTGGGTGCGGGCCAGATTGTAGCGGGCGCCGTTGGCCCAGCGGCTGGAGCGGTTTTGGTCGAGCGTGCGATCGTCGAGCCAGCCGAGGGCCGTGTCGTAGTTGCCGCGGTCGTAGCTGAGCAGGCCGAGCCAGTAACCGGCGGCGGCCTTGCTGGCGGAGTAGATCGGGCGCTTGGCGGGTTCGAGCTTGTTGAGCGTCGCGTTGCCGGGACGGACGGAGGGCTGTTGATAAAGCACGAGCGCCTGTTGATGACCGTCGCGCGCCTCGGCGAGGGGATCGTTGCGCTCATCGGCGCGAACCCCTTTGTTGCCTTGCAAGTGGAGGACGCGACCTTGCCAGAGGAGGGGGCGTTCGGCCAGCGGAGCGAATTCGTCGACGGCGAGGACGCGGCTTTCGGGGCCGATCGTCTGTTCGTCGACGTACGCCTGGAATGGCTGCATCCAGAGATTCGTTTGCTTCACCTGCGGGAGCTTCGCGAGGCGGTCGACCAGAGCCTGCACGTCGGCGGAGAGCTTGACGAAGTTCTCGCCTTCGAGGGAGGCTTCAAGCTCAGCGGCCCGCCGCGAGAGTTGCAGCGGCGACGCGACGACGAGGGCTTCGACGCCCGACATCTGCTCGGCCGTAGCGCCGTAGGCGTACTCGCCGTCGAGGTCAAACTGGCGGAGCAAGCCATCGTCGGCGGCGACTTCGGCGAGCGTGGCGACGGCGCCCTCGCTGTTGCGCAGCGGCAACCCAAGTTGCGGATCGTAAAGCTCGAGGTCGCCGCCGACGAAGACGCCGACCAATAGCGGCGCCGTCGTGGGGTCGGCTTCGAGC
>JBGSMO010000485.1:0-6866 GCA_041740115.1 Pirellulales bacterium | reverse complement strand
GCGCCGGCTTGGGAGCTTCGGCGGCCGGCGGGGCAGGGGCCGAAGGGGCTGGTTCAGGCGCCTTTTCCGGGGCCTTCGCCGCAGGAGCCGGGGCGACGTCCGCGTCGAGGTAGGCGATCACTTCGCCGACTTCGGCCGTTTCGCCCGCTTGCTTGAGGATTTTCGTGATGACGCCCGCGCTCGGCGAGGGGACGTCGAGCGTCGCCTTCTCCGATTCAAGCTCCACAAGGTTTTCGTCGACGGCGACGGTCGAGCCTTCGCCTTTGTACCACTGGCCGATGAAAATTTCGGAGACCGACTCGCCGATCACCGGGACCTTCAATTCGATGGGCATTTCAATTCTCTGACAATGAGCGGCGGGGCGATCAGGCGTGGCCGCGATGGATAATTGGCGTCTGGAAAATGGGCCGGGGCTAAGCGACTCGCAAGGCGACCGACCGACGGGAAGCCCGCGGCGGCAGGCCGCGGGGCGGAGTTCTATTCACGCAGCAAGGCGCGGTCGACCAACTCGGCCTGTTCGCGCTCGTGGGCCGTCTTCGAACCGGTGGCCGGGGAGGCCGAGGCGGGGCGGCTGATGCACTTCAGCGGATACTGGAGGCAGAGGCTGTCGTCCCACATCGAGCGGAGGAACCGCCATGCGCCCATGTTCTCCGGTTCCTCTTGCACCCAGACCAGCGGCGTCCCCTTCGGCAGCGGAGCCAATGCGGCGAGCAGCTGGTTCATCGGCAGCGGGTAGAGCTGTTCGATGCGGATGATCGGCGGTCCCTCGATGCCGAGCGCTGCACGCCGCGCCCGGAGATCGAAGTAAACTTTCCCGGAACAGAGGATCACGCGGGTGTCGCGTTCGCTCAAGCGGCTGGCCGACTCCGGCAGCACGCCATGGAAGCGGCCGCGCGAGAGCTCAGCCATCGTCGAAACGCATTCCTTGTGGCGAAGCAAACTCTTGGGGGTCATCACCACCAACGGCTTCCGCCAGGGGCGAATCACCTGTCGGCGGAGGCAGTGGAAGTATTGAGCCGGCGTCGTGGGGCAGACGACCTGGATATTGTCTTCCGCCGCGAGAGTGAGGAACCGCTCCAAGCGTGCGCTCGAATGCTCAGGCCCTTGGCCCTCAAAGCCGTGCGGCAGCAACAGCACCAACCCGCTCAGCCGGCGCCACTTCACTTCGGCGCTGGCTATGAACTGGTCGATGATCACCTGACCGGCGTTGGCGAAGTCGCCGAACTGGGCCTCCCACGCCACGAGCCCTTCGGGGCAGTCGAGGCTGTAGCCGTAGTCGAAGCCAAGGACGCCCGCTTCTGATAGCGGGCTGTTGACGATCTCCACCGGCCCCTGGTCGGGCGCCAAGTGGGCCAGCGGCATGTACTTGTGCCCGTCCTTCACGTCGTGGAGGACGGCGTGGCGTTGGCTGAACGTGCCGCGTTCGGAGTCTTGCCCGCTGATGCGAATGCGAACGCCTTGCGTCGACAAGCTGGCGAAGGCGAGCGACTCGGCGGTGGCCCAATCGAGCGGTTCCTCGCCGGCGGCCATCTGCCGTTTGCGCTCCATCGCCCGAATGAGCTTCGGATGGAGGTGGAAGTTCTCCGGGACGTGGGTCAACTGCTCGAGCAAGTGGACCAAACGCTCTTGCTCAACGCCCGTGATGACGTTGGGCGCCTTCTCGAACGGACCGCCGTAGTAATTGGCCCACGGGCCGGTCGGCGTCGGATTGCTGAGTTGAAAGTCGCGATCTTTCGCGGCGGCGAAGTCGGCTTCGAGCTTTGCGTGGCGATCCTTAGCGATCTGCTCCGCTTCGTCGGCCGTGATGCCGCCGAGCGCGAGGAGTCGCTTGAGGTAGCCTTCGCGGACCGAATTCTGGGCGTTGATCGCCTGGTACATCAGCGGCTGGGTGAACGACGGCTCGTCGCCTTCATTGTGGCCCCGCTGACGGTAGCAGTACATGTCGATCACCGCGTCGCGCTGGAATTCCTTGCGGAAGTCGAGCGCGAGCCGGACCGCCTGGGCGACCGCTTCGGGATCTTCGCCGTTGACGTGGAAGATCGGGATCTGCAGCAACTTCGCCACGTCGGTGGCGTAAGCGCTCGAGCGAGCTTCGGTCGGCGTCGTGGTGAAGCCGATCTGGTTGTTGACGATCACATGGAGCGTGCCGCCGACCCGATAGCCGGGCAATTCACTCATGTTGAGGACTTCTTGAACGACCCCTTCGCCCGCGAACGCGGCGTCGCCGTGAACGAGGATCACCATCCCCTTGCGGCGCTGGACGTCGCCGTAGCGGTCTTGCTTGGCCCGCATGCGGCCAAGGGCGACGCCGTCGACGTATTCCAGATGACTCGGGTTGAAGCAGAGCGACAGGTGAACCTTGTTCCCCTTGCCGGTCGTCCAATCGCCCGAGTAGCCAAGGTGGTACTTCACGTCGCCGGGGCCGGTGCGCTGGGGCGACTCCAGGTCCATGAACTCACGGAAAATCTCGCGCGGGCTCTTGCCGATGACGTTGGCCAGGACGTTCAGTCGGCCGCGGTGGGCCATGGCGATGACAACTTCCGTAGTGCCGTCATTGCCCGCCTTTTCCAGCGCCATGTCGAGCAGCGGAATGAGGCTTTCGCCCCCTTCGAGCGAGAAGCTCTTGGCGCCGGTGAACTTGGTTTGGAGGAACTGCTCGAACGACGCGCCGTCGTTGAGCCGCTTCAGAATGCGAAGCTGCTCGTCGCGCGAAAGCTCGGTGCGATTCTCCGTCTCTTCCATCCGCGACTGCAACCACTCGCGAATCACCAGGTCGTCGATGTGCATGAACTGCACGCCGATCGCCCGGCAGTAGGTGTTCTGTAGCCAGCTAACGATCTCGCGGAGGGTCCGCTGTTTCGGGCCCTGCATCGTGCGGGTCGAGAAGACCCGGTCGTAATCGGCCTCGGTGAAGCCGTAGTAGGCGGGGTCGAGTTCCGGCGGACGGGGGCGGAACTGATCGAGCGGATCGATGTCGGAGATGATGTGACCGCGAACCCGGTAGTTGCGGATCAGTTGATCGACGCGCTCCTGGCGGGCGGCGAGCTCTTCGTGCTTGCCGCTGCCGTTGCCATTCACTGGATAGGCGGGGCGAATCGGCGCAACGGGCGGCACATGGGCCGCGAGACGGTGCGATTCCAGCACCAGCTTCGTTTCGGGCGGCGTCGCTGCGTTCAGCTTCGGATCAGCCAGCTTGGCGTCGCTGATCAGCCGTGGGTCGAAGACCGGAGCCGTCAGCTTTGGCGACCCAACGGCAGGGGCCGTCCCGTTGGCCAGCATGCCGAACAGCGCACGCCAGTCGGCCGGCGCGGCGTCGGGATTGTCTTTGTACTGGGAGTAGAGCTGTTCGACGTAGTCGAGGCTCTGACTATTGAGTTGAAGTTGCGGACCGTCGACGTCCGCGGCTGGGGTGGCCATTTGCGATGGAGTCGGGCATTTGCGTTAGAAGGCGCCAGTTGCAGCAATAAGCATAGTATATTTTTTACCCTCCGGCTGGAACCGCACTAAGGCCCGATTACCGCGGAAAGGGGGATGTTTTTGCCGCAATTTCGCGGACGGCGGCATAGACAGGCCGCGAGAAATCGTCGGGCTTGCGCACAGCAAGTTTGACAGAGCGCACAACTCGGCCTAGCGAATGGTGTCGGGAGCCTTTTGCCACTGGGGAGATGGCCTTAAAACGAAAGTTACCTGTGGAAAAAGGCTCCCGACACCTTCCTTGCTTCATCGCAAAAAAAAAGAGGCAGCGCGCCGGGCCGGAGAGCGTGAAGCTGCCCCGATGGCCGACAGCCTGTGGGGGGCTCGCCTCTTCGGACTTCACGATCCACGGCGGCCGGTCGGCTGCCTCTTGCGTACGAGTCGAGTCTCAGTTCGTCTTCTTCGCGTCGGCGGCGACCGACACTTCTTCGATGTTCGCCAAATGCCCGTCAAACGACGCCCCAGCGATCGAGAGGAGTGTGGCGTCGCCCGCCGGCAGCAGGCGGTGGAAGAAGCGGGGCTGCTTCAGCTCCAGCACCGCTTCCCACGACTTGCCGTCGTCGGCGAGGCGGTAGAGCGATTCCTGCGTGCCGCTGGCGAACAGCTTGCCGTCAAGGTTCCACGCCGCGGCGCCGAAGCCGTCCATGTCCTCGCCAGGGAGTTCGGCCAACTCGGTCCACTCGCCGGTCGCCGGGTCGAGCAGGCTCACCTGGCGCGAGATGTTGACGTCTTCGTCCATCCCGCCGAGGGCGACGAGCTTGCAGTTCCACTGGGCCGCGGCGAGTGCCCGGCGGCGGAAGTTCGGCTTGGCGATCGCTTCCCATTTCCCTGCCGGGTTTGTGAGATCGAACGACCAGGCCGTGTCGAGCCACGTTCCTTTCCGATCGCCATCCAGCGTCCAACCGCCGACGACGTAAAGCTTGTCGCCGATCACCACGGCGTCATGCGACGAACGGGCTTCTGGGAGCGGAGCCAACGCCGTCCACTTCTTCGTGGCCGGGTCGAAACACGAAAACTCGGCGACCGAGTGGAGATCCTCATCTTCGCCGTCGGCGTTCTTGGCATTCAGTCCGCCGACGCGGTAGAGCTTGCCGCCATGGGCGACCAGCGGCAGGCCCTGCAGCGGGGTTTCCATGGGAAGTTCTTCCCACTCGCTGCCGCCGTCGAGCTTGATGCGGAGGAATTTCTGCGACAGGTTGTCGCGCGAATGCTCATGCTCGCCGCCGGTGTGGCCGCTGTAGACGTAAAGGTAACCGTCGCTAACTGCGGCGCCGAAGCTAGAAATCGGCTCGGGCAGGGCAGGGTAGGCGCTGAGCACTTCCTCCGCTTCGGCTTTCGCGGGCTTTTCCGCCTTAGCAGCCTTCTCGCCGGTCTTAGTTTTGTGGTTGAAAGTGAGCGTCCCGTAGTTCGCGACGCTGGTGTAAGCCTTGCCGTCGTGCTCCCCCTTCTCGCCCTTTTTCATCTGGTTCGTGATCACGCTGACCGGGCCGGGAGCAACCTTCGCGAACGTGGCGATCCCCTTGGCGTCGGTCTTCGCTTCCTGCGTCTCGCCGGACGAATCGGTGAGGGCGACGCCGGCGTCTGCCAACGGCTCGCCTTCCCATGCGACGGCGATCGCGAGCCCTTCGTCAGAGGCCTGCGGCGTTACGTCGAGCTTGAGCCCCTTCGACGGGCCCGCCTGCTCCCACGCGGCAATCGTCTCGCCGGGGAGGTGCTTCGCGAAGTAGGTCAGGAGCATGCCGTGGTAGATGCCGTACTCCGCGGTGAGTTCCAGAACCGCGTTTTTGGCGACCGGTTTGTTCGAACGGCGGCCGATGAAATCTTCCTCTTCGAGCAACTCGAGCGGCACTTCGGCGGCCGCGGCGTCGCCGACGCGGGCGTTCAGCTTCGCCACGGCAAGGGCTTCGGGGAGGTGATAGTTGCGCTCGTCGGGATTCTCGCCGAAGAAGACGAGCGCTCGGCCTTCGCCATCGACGACGAGCCAGGGGAAGTGAGCTTGGGCCTGGTTAGCCAATAGGCACAGTGCTGACAGAGCAAGCACGAAGCGGAAGCGGACCGCCGAGAGAGACATTGTCATTCCTCAAACGTTAGTAAACTGGCGTCGCGCCCACGGCTCGCACAAAGTCGTCGAGCCGCTGCGGGGACTAATTGAAGTCGGGATTGGTTTCTTCGCCAGCGCGGGTGACCAGAGCCATCATCGCGTCGCGTTCCATCTCGGTGCGAAGAAACTGAACGGAACCGTCAAGCAACACGAACTGCACGCCGCCGGGGTGGTCGCTGCGGAAAGTGGTGCGGTAGCGCGAGTCCCAGTCCTTATTGAACTCGTTGAAATTGTACTTTTCGGGCTGGCCGTTCTGCAGGCCCAAATGACCAAATGCGTGATGCCAGTAGCCCTGGGCCCAGGTGAAGTCGCCGAAGCAGGAACCGCCGTTACCGGTACAGCTTGATTCGTAGTGTTGGTCCCAGTGGTAGCCTTCCCAGGCGTAGTTCGTTTCGCCGACCAGCAGCGTATGGGTAGTGCCGTCCGTAATCGATTCGATGCCAAGATCGTAACGCACGCCTGGGCCGGGAGGCGCGTTGAAGGCACCATTCATCGCAATCTGCGGTTGGTAGAGTACTCGAGTGCTGATGAGGTAGCTGCCGGGACCCAACTTCTCGCCGCAGGCGTCGGGGACGTTACGGGGAAGGTTCATACCAGGGCAGAGGTACATCGGCTGAGACGTTTCCGTGAACTTCAGATTGTCGACGCCGTGGGCCAAGTCTCGTTCCGTCGGCGGCTTCGTTAGATCGTACTGGGCGAACATGCCGCCCTGCTCAAGATAGGGGAGTAGCAGCACGAAGGTGCTACCCAAACCGCTGTAAAACGAATCGCCCGCCACCAATCCGCCGCCGGCGCCCAGCACCTGTGGCGGCGGAAGCGTCTTGTGCGAAGTCTCGAAGTTCAACGTCGCTAGACCGATCTGCTTCAAGTTATTGCGGCACGAAGTGCGACGCGCCGCCTCGCGAGCCGCCTGGACGGCGGGGAGCAATAGCGCCACCAAGGCGCCGATGATGGCGATCGCCACCAAGAGCTCAACTAGCGTGAATCCGCGAGTCTGCCGATATCCGTCTCGCATTGAATGCAAATCCTAGCGTTTAGCGGCGATCAATTGTTTTGGACGACGACGCAACAAAGCGACTGACGAAACCGCGACGAGAGCCAGCGTCGAAGGTTCAGGAACGGCGGCGATCGGCGACGGCGACGATTGCCCGAAATGCTCTCGCCATACCGTGAGATCATCGGCGTCGACGCTGCCGCTGCCATTGCCGTCGGCGCCAGAGCCAGCCGGCGTCGCCGCCGTGCCAAGCGTTCGCTGCCAGACCAGGAAGTCGGCGCCATCGACGACGCCGTC
>JBGSMO010000481.1:0-34683 GCA_041740115.1 Pirellulales bacterium | reverse complement strand
TCGCAGCCCCGGCGCTGCTGCGCGCGGCGAACCTCAACGACAAACTCAACATCGCCATCATCGGCTGCGGCGGCCGCGGCGCCGCCAACATGGGAGAGGTCGCGGGCGAAAACATCGTCGCCCTCTGCGACGTGAGCCAGGCCAGTCTCGACGCGGCCGCCAAGCTCCACCCGCAGGCCAAACAGTTCCGCGATTTTCGTCGGCTGTACGACGAGCACGATCTGTTCGACGCGGTGGTGGTCAGCACCGCCGAGCATACGCACGCGTTCGCGACGCTCCCCGCGCTGCAGCTCGGCAAGCACGTCTACTGCGAGAAGCCGCTGACGCACGGCATCTGGGAAGCCCGCGTCATCCGCGAAGCGGCCCGCAAAGCTGGCGTCGCCACGCAGATGGGAACGCAGATCCACGCCGACGACAACTACCGCCGCGTCGTAGAACTGATTCAGTCCGACGCCATCGGCCCGGTGCGCGAGGTCCACGTCTGGGTTTCTCGCGCGTGGGGCCGGCAGTCGCCGGAAGAGGCGAAGCTCCACGGCGACATCGTCGACGTGCAAGAACGCCCCGCCGCCGTCGACCCCGTTCCCGCAGGCGTCGATTGGGACCTTTGGCTCGGCCCGGCGCCTGCGCGTCCCTTCAACAACGTCTACCTGCCCGGACCAAAATGGTACCGCTGGTGGGATTTCGGCAACGGCACGATGTCCGACCTTGGCAGCCACTGGATCGACTTGCCCTTCTGGGCGCTCGATCTCAAGCACCCGCTCACCATCGAAGCCAAAGGCCCCGCCCCGCACGCCGAGATTGCGCCCGCCTCGATGCAGGTTACGTACGAGTACGGCCCGCGCGGCGGTCAACCAGGGCTCGCGCTGACTTGGTACCAAGGCGTCGAGCAGCCCGAGATCTTACAGCAGGGGGGCATCCCGCCCTGGAATGACGGCGTCCTCTTCATCGGCGACCGCGGCATGCTGCTGGCCGACTACGGCAAGCATCTCTTGCTGCCGGAACAGGAGTTCGCCGACTTCCAGCGTCCCGCGCCGTTCATCCCGCCGTCGAAAGGGCATTGGGCCGAATGGATCCACGCCTGCAAAACGGGCGACCCCACCACCTGCAACTTCGAATACGCCGGCTGCCTGACCGAAGCGAACCACCTCGGCAACTTGGCGTTCCGCCTCGGCAAGAAACTCGAGTGGGACGCCGCGGCACTTCAGTGCATAAACGCCCCGGAAGCCGACGTGCTGATCCGCCGCCCCTACCGAGCAGGCTGGCAGTTAGCGTAGCGTTTGAAGCCCCTGGCTCCGCCAGGGGGTCGGTCACCATTCCGGTAGACTGCGTCCAGCGGTGGGCTACCCCCTGGCGGAGCCAGGGGCTGAAATCCCGCACGTCACGCAATGATCTCACCGATCGGAACGCCGTAGTCGATTTCCAGCCGCTTCCGCCCCGGCACTTCGAGCTTGCGCGGATCGAGCCCCAACTGCCGCAGAATCGTCGCGTGGATATCGGTGACGTAGTGCCGGTTCTCCACGGCGTGAAATCCAATCTCGTCCGTCGCGCCATGCACGACGCCCCGCTTCAGCCCGCCGCCGGCCATCCACACGCTGAAGCCGAAGATGTGATGATCGCGGCCGTCCGCTCCTTGCGACCCAGGCGTCCGACCAAACTCGGTGGCGAACACCACCATCGTTTCCTCAAGCATCCCGCGTTGGTCGAGGTCCTCCAGCAGCGCGCCGACTGGCTGATCAACCGCGCGCGACAGACTCTCGTGATTCCCTTTCAATCCGCTGTGGGCGTCCCACGCGCCGGCGCCCCCGCCACCATGCTGGATCTGGATGAAGCGAACTCCCTTCTCCACCAGCCGCCGCGACGCCAGCAGCTGAGCGCCGAACTCGCGACAGTGAGGCAGGTCGAGACCGTACAGCTTCTTAGTCGCCTCCGTCTCCTGCGAAAAGTCGAGCGCCTCGGGAACCGATCGCTGCATCTTGAACGCTAGTTCGTACGAGGCGATCCGTGCGGCTAGCGCAGGGTCGTGCGGGTAGAGTCCCCCCCGCATACCGTTGAGCTCGCGGATCAGCTCGACGCCGATCGCTTGTTCGCCAGCCGCTAGCGGTCGCTGCGGCTGGCCAAAGTCGAGCGGGTTGCTCGGATCGATGCGCATCGGCACCGCGTCATGCGCCGGGCCGAGATAGTAGCCGTCGCGCTTGTTCCAGTACTCGCGCGTGCCAATCGAGATGAACTGCGGCAGGTTGTCGTTGAGCGATCCCAAGCCGTAGTGGACCCAGGCGCCGAGCGTCGGGAAGTCGCCGTCGTTGCGGTGGCGTCCGGAGTGAAACTGCGTTTGAGCGCCGTGGTTGCTGTCGGTCGTCCACATCGAGCGCACGACGGCGAGCCGATCGACGTTCCGGGCGATGTGCGGGAACCAATCGCTCACTTCGATGCCGCTTTCGCCATGCCGACGGAAACCAACCTGCAGCGGATAGAGCGTATTGCGCTGGTTGCCGTTGGCATCGGGCACCACCAGCCGCTCGAGTGCGAGCTTCTTCGGATCCTGGGTGTCGGCGAAGGGCGTCTCGGCAATCGTCTTGCCGGCGTACTTCGTGAGCATCGGCTTCGGATCGAAGCTCTCCATGTGGCTGACGCCGCCGTTCATGAACAGCCAGATGACGTTCTTCGCCTTAGGCGCAAAGTGCGGCAGCCCGTCCGGCGGCGACCACGCATGTGCGGCTGCCGCGCTCTCGCGATGGAGCATCACGCCGAGCGCCAACCCTGCCAGCCCCCGGCCCATCTTCAGCAGGCAACTGCGTCGCGATTCGAATGCCGCCATCGAATCCGGCGAGCCAAGCGATGACTCGCACGATTCGCAGCGATGGTTGGGAAATGTGCTCATGGCGAAAACCTTCACGGAGGCGCTACCGCAGCGTCACGAAATCGTTGTGATTGAGCAGCACCCAGATCAGATTGGCCCGGGGCGAACGTTCCGTCTGCTCAGGGTGTTGCCGCCAGGATTCCAGGGCTTGCAGGCTGGACGCGATCTCGCCGTCGCTGGCGGCGATGCCGAGCAACGCGTGAAATGCCCGCCGCACAAACTCGGCGTCGTCGCTCGCCGGCGAGTCGGCCTCCTGCAGCTTCGTGATGCGCTCGGCGATGAGTTTCGACGAGTCGAGAACCAGCTGACTGTTGGTCAGCGCCAGCGCTTGCTGCGGAACGATGCTCTCTTCCCGGCGATAACACTCCGTGACGGTCGCCTCATCGAACGCGGTGAGAAACATCTCGCGGTCGTTGTTCGAATGGAAAAAGTACAGACTCCGGCGATGCGACGCCGCCTGCTCGGCAGGAATGACGGGCGGTCCGCCGCGCGTCAGATCGAGCGTCCCGGCAAGCGAGAGGATCGAATCGCGCACGGCCTGCGACTCGAGTCGAATCGGCGCCCGCCGCCACCAGCCCGCGTTGTCGGGATCGCTGGCCAAGTTGGACTCCCGCCAGGCGATCGACGATGACATGCGATACGTCGCCGAGTTGACGATCAGCCGGTGAATGTGCTTCATGCTCCAGCCGCTCTCCATCAACTCGGCGGCGAGCCAGTCGAGTAGCTCCACATGCGCCGGCGGATTCCCTTTGCGACCGAAGTCAAAGGTCGTCGCGACGAGCGGCGCACCAAAGTGCCGAGTCCAAAGATGATTCACCGCCACGCGAGCCGTCAGTGGATTGCGATCGTCGGTGATCCACTCGGCCAGCGCCGTCCGGCGACCAGTGCTTTGCGGCGCGAAGGTCACCGTGGGATCGTCGGCCGTCGAGTTTAGAAAGCGAGTCGGCGTCCACTTGGCTCCCATTAGCGGCGTAAAGCGATCACTCTCGGTCGCGGGCGTGGCCGCCAGCTTCTTTGCTTCCTCTAGCGCCTGCCGCGCTGTGTTCAGTTCGGTTTCGAGCGGAGCCTTCGCATCCGCAGCCGCGCGTAGCAGTCGCAACTCAACATCGGCGACACTGCGATTGGCCTTGGCGACAGCCGCCTGACGTTCAGCCGCCACGGCCTCGGCAGTCTTGGCTTTTTCGGCGGTTGCGAGAGTGGCGTTCGGCGTCGCATCATCGACGTTCGCCCAGGCCGCCTGCATGGCGTCGAAGCGGGCCTTCACGCTGCGGCGTTCCATCAGAGCCGCAACGAGCGTTTGCTCCGCGACGCGGCGTTCGGCGTCGGCGATCGCAGCCTTGGTCGCATCTTCAGTCGCAGCGGGACGAGAAATGGCCGCCGCCACTCCCCCCTCTGCCGCCGCCACGTTTTTGTCCGCCGCCGCCAGGTACGCCTCTCGCACCCACGCTCGCCGCTCTGGCTGCCACGCCTCCGCAGGCAGCGGCGTCGGCTCGACGTTCAACTCGTGAAACGCCAGCAACTTCGGCACGCCCGGCGAAATGACTGTGGACGTATCCGGCTGCGCCTCTTGCCCTCGCACGAACAGATACGTCGGCGCATCGACGGCGCCGTCGAACGCCCGCGGAATCCCGTCGCGGCTTAGATCGGCCTCGCCGGGCACAACGTCCAGCCGCACGTGATACGGCTCAAAGAACGCCCGCATCCGATAGTAGTCGACCTGTTCGATCGGATCATATTTGTGGTCGTGGCATTTCGCACAATTGAGCGTTAGACCCAGGAACGCCTTGCCGACGTGCTCTACCGTCTCGTCCATCCATTGATTGCGGTTGAACAGCACATAGTTCCGCGCAAGAAATCCCGAAGCGCGTAGCTTGTCGAGATCGTTTGGATGCAACTCATCGGCGGCCAGCATCAGCCGGACCATCTCGTCGTACGGCGTGTCGGCGTTGAGCGACTCCACGATCCAGTCGCGCCAGTGCCAGATGTGGAGCTGACTGTTCCGCAGTTGATCGCCCAAGCCCCACCAGTCGCTGTAGCGCCAGATGTCCATCCAGTGGCGCGCCCAACGTTCGCCATGGCGAGGGTCGTCAAGCAACCGGTCCGCCAACCGCTCGTACCAATCCGCCGACTGAACCGCGTTGACGCTCGCCAGTTCCTCGAATGTCGGCGGAAGCCCCACCAGATCGAGATACAGCCGTCGAATCAACTCAGCCCGCGTCGCCTCGACCTGCGGCACGAGTCCGTGACGCTGCTGGTAGTCGGCAATAAAGGCGTCGATCGGATTTCTGCCCCAACCAGCATCTGCTGGTTCAGGCACGCTCGGCCGCACCACCGGTCGAAACGCCCAGTGCTCCCGCGGATCGGTTTCCGGCTTCTCGTCCGCCGGCGAATCGGCGCCCTGAGCGATCCACGCGGCCAGCATCGCCGCCTGCTCCGGTTCGAGCGGTTCTCCCTCCGGCGGCATCCGCTCGCTGAGATCTTCCGCCGTCACCCGCGCAATCAGCGGGCTGCTCTCCACGTCGCCAGGAGCAATCGCCTCGCCGCTGTCGCCGCCGCGCCGTGCCGAGGCCCCGGTATCGAGCCGCAATCCCCCCTCTTGCTTCAACGCGCCATGGCAAGCAAAGCAACGCGCCGCGAAGATCGGTTTCACGTCGCGTTCGTAGTCAACCCGCTCGTTGGCCCGCCCCAATGGCTCATGCGACGCATGAATTGCCCCAGCAAGCACCGCCACGGCAACCCAGCGGCCCACAGTGACGGAACGTATCAAGAAAAGAATCGGCATCGCGACAGAAAAGCCACGGAAAGTAAACGCGGGCGGATTAGATGAACTCAATCTAACTTTAACCTTCCCTAAATGGTGATTCATTCCCGTCCGCCAGCGAAGATTAGCGTTCTCATTTCCTTTATCTTTCGTCGTGCCCCACGGTCGGCGAGACTGCCGCGCCGCCGTGATTCAACTCACCCAGGCTCGCCAGACGGCATTCTTCAGCAAAGAGCCACGCATCTGCTATGCTAAACGCGGTACGCCGCCTCCTCGATCAACTTTTCAGCGTCACGACCCCAACAGGGTCCAGGAGAATCGCCTCCATGCGACGTTCATTCATCGCCGCTTCGCTCATTGCCTGCCAGTTGTCCCTGACAGGTTGTGGTCAAGCCAAGAAGCCTGTCCAAGCCACAACAGCCGCTCGCAGCGATAGCGACGCCGCGTTCCAACCTCAAACCTACGCCATCGCCCCGAGCAAGAACGTCCAGTTCGAACTCCAAGCCCGCATCATCGACGCCGTCCCCGGCGACGTGATCCAGCTCGAAGCGGGCCGCTACGAACTCCAACGGCAACTCGACGTCGCCGCCGACAACGTCACCATCCGCGGCCGCGGGCCGGAGAAGACGATCCTCACGTTCAAAGGCCAAACCGCCGGCGGCCAGGGGATCGAAGCGACCGGCAACAACTTCACGCTCGAAAGCCTCGCCGTCGAAGATACTGCCGGCAACGCCGTGAAGGTCCTCGGCGCCCGCAACGTCACCATCCGCGACGTGCGCGTAGAGTGGACCGGCGAGCCGACCTCCGCCAACGGCGCCTATGGCCTCTACCCCGTGCAGTGCCAGAACGTGCTGCTTGAAAAGTGCACCGCGATCGGCGCCTCCGACGCCGGCCTCTACGTCGGCCAGTGCCGCAACGTCATCGTCCGCGGCTGCCGGGCCGAGCGCAACGTCGCCGGCATCGAAATTGAGAATACAGTGAGCGCTGACGTTTTCGACAACCTCGCCACGAACAACGCCGGCGGCCTGATGGTCTTCGACATGCCGGGGCTGCAATTGAAAGCGGGCAGCGGCGTGCGCGTCTTCCGCAACAAGGTTGTCGCCAACAACCACCCCAACTTCGCCGACCCAGGCGCCATCGTCGCCGCCGTCCCTTCGGGCACCGGCGTCATGGTGATGGCGACCGACCACGTCGAAGTCTTCGACAACCAAATCGAAGACAACCAAACCGCCAGCGTCTTGATCGTCAGCTACCTGGCGATCGACCGCAAAATCAACGACCCGACCTTCGACGCGATCCCCGAACACATCTCCATTCACGGCAATCGCATCGCCGGCGGCGGCCAGAGACCGCAAGGCGTGCTGGCGGAACTGCTCAAGGCTGCGCTCGGCGATAAATTCCCCGACGTCATGTGGGACGGCGTCGTCAATCCCGCCGCGGGAAAACCAACGATCCGTCTCGCCGACAACGGCAACGTGACCTTCGTCAACTTCAACCTCCCGGCGCTCACGCCAGAGAACATTCAAGCCGGCGCGTACACGCCCGATGCCGACGCCGCGCTCCTCAGCGCAGCCATCGACCCGCTTCCCGAAGTGACGCTCGCCCCCCATGATCCGCCCACCGCCGGCACGAGCGCCGCGGTGCGCGTCTATCGTTCGCTACCAAAAAAACTCTCCGAGTTCGGCCTGTTCGAAGGCCCGCTGGCCGAGCATCGCCCCGCCCCCGGCGTCGTCCTCTACGATCTCAACACGCCGCTGTTCAGCGACTACGCCGACAAGCGCCGCTTCATCAAGCTCCCGCCCGGCAAGCAGATCGAGTATCGCGAGCAAGGCCCGCTCGCGTTCCCCGTCGGCACGATCATCTCCAAAACTTTCTCCTATCCCCACGACGCCAACGACCCGAGCAAGGGTGAGCAGATTCTCGAGACGCGCATCGAGCTCTTCAACGCGGATGGCTGGTACGGCGTCACCTACGTCTGGAACGACGAGCAAACCGAAGCCGAGCTCGCCCTCGGCGGCAGCGAGGTCGCCGTCACGTGGACGATGGCCGACGGCAAGGAGCAGCACGTCGACTACGTCATCCCCAACGCGAATCAGTGCCTCAACTGCCACAGCCAGGACAAGAAATTTCTCCCCATCGGGCCGACGGCCCGCAATCTCAACCGACCCTCGCCGGATACGGATGATGAACCCAACGCCGCCGGGCAGGCCGGCGAGAACCAACTCGCCATGCTCGCCCACGCCGGCATGCTCGCGAACCTTCCTGACGCGGAAAAGATTGCCGCCTTCCCGCGCTTCGACGATCCCCACTCCGCCCCTGCCGATCAACGGGCCCGCGCCTGGCTCGACGTCAACTGCGCCCACTGCCACAACCCCGTCGGCACGGCCCGCACCTCCGGCCTCGACCTCAGTTGGGACCAGGCCGACCCCGCCAAGCTCGGCGTCTGGAAGGCCCCCGTCGCCGCCGGCCACGGCTCCGGTGGCCGCAAGTACGACGTCATCCCCGGCAAACCAGACGAATCAATCCTCCTCTTCCGCATGGAATCGGAGGACCCTAGCATCATGATGCCCAACGTCGGCCGCCGTCTCGTCCCCGCCGAAGCCGTCGAGTTAGTCCAAGAGTGGATCGAAAAGATGCCTCCCTTAGAGTAATCGCCGCGCCGCCATACCTATTCGGCCCTCTAAATCGAATCCATTTACCACAGAGAGCACAGAGGAGGAGAGGGAGGAGAGGGAGGGAATCTATTTCATTGCATTTCCCTCTGTGTTCTCTGTGGCTAAAGCGAACGACTTAAATTCCGAGAAGATCCAATGCCAGCCAAAACCGCCGACCAGTGGTTCAGCGAATACGGCGACAGCCACCACAATCGCCTCAACAAAGCGCTCCACTGGATCTGCGTCCCCACGATCGCCGCCTGCGTCATCGCGTTTCTCTGGGAGTTGCCGACCCTCGCATTCATGCATCCCGTTCCTTTCTTGAACTGGGGCACAATCGTCGTCACGGCGTCGCTCCTCTTCTATGTGCGCCTCTCGCCGACGCTCGCCCTCGGTATGCTCCTCTTCTCAACCGCCGTCATTGCCGCGATCATCGCCTACGAACGCATCGGCCCAACGCCCGTCTGGCAACTCGCCCTCGCCCTTTTCATCGCCGCCTGGATCGGCCAATTCATCGGCCACGCCATCGAAGGCAAAAAGCCCTCCTTCTTTCAGGACCTCCAGTTCCTCCTCATCGGCCCGATTTGGCTGCTAGGCTTCATCTACCGCAAGCTAGGTATCCCCTACTAATGGCACGCCTCTGAATCAATCAAGCACCATTCAATCCTCCGGCTCCCTCCCCCTCGCGGGGAGGGCTGGGGAGGGGGTAGACGCCTGGTACGCGACTTCCACACCCCTCCCTAACCCTCCCCAGCAAGGGGAGGGGACCAGAAGATTGAAATGCAGACGACCAAACGTCCCTCATGACCAATCACTCCAACACGATCACGACCTCGACGCCCGCCACGCCGCTCCCCGTCATCGATCGCGCCATCGCCAAACTGCAACTCGGCGCCTGTCGCCTCGCGGCATCCTCCTTGGAAGAACGCATCGGCTGGGCCGAGGCCTGCATCCAGGCGATCGACGCCACGGCGCATGATTGGGTCGAGGCCGCCTGCCAAGCCAAAAGAATCCCCCCCGGCAGTGCCGCCCGCGCGGAGGAAATTTTAGTGGGCCCCGTCTCGGTCGCCCGCTACCTGCGACAGATCATCGCCACGCTCGATGAACTCCGCACGCGCCGCGAACCGCGACTCCCCGGCGCGCCGCGCGTCGCCCACGGCCAGATTCGCGTTCCAACCTTCCCGACGCGCCAACTCTACGATGCACTCCTCTTCCGCGGCGTCACCGCCGAGACCTGGCTCGACCCCGACGTGTCGCTCGACAATCTCTTCGGCGACGCCCCCGACCGCCTCACCCGCCGCACGCAGCCCACGCCGCAGATCGCGCTCGTGCTGGGCGCCGGCAACGTCTCGGCGATTCCCGCAACCGACGCCCTGACAAAGATCCTGCAGGGCGACTTCGCCGTCCTGCTCAAGATGAACCCCGTCAACGACTATCTTGGCCCCTACTTCGAGCGCGCCCTCCAGCCGTTGATCGCGGCCGGTTGCCTGCGCATCGTCTACGGCGGCGCCGAGGTAGGCGCGTACGCCATTCAACATGCAGCCGTCGATGCGATCCACATCACCGGCTCGACCGCCTCGCACGACGCGATCGTCTGGGGCGTCGACCCGGAGGAGCGCCGGCGACGCAAGCTTGCCAACGAGCCGCTGGTGACCAAGCCCGTCACCAGCGAACTCGGCAACGTCACCCCCTGGGCGATCGTCCCGGGCCGCTACAGCGACGCCCAACTGCGATCCCAGGCCGAAAGCATCGCCGCGTCGATCGCCAACAACGCGTCGTTCAACTGCATCGCCACGAAGATGCTGATCACCTGGAAGCACTGGCCTGATCGCCAGCGCTTCTTGGACCTCGTTTCCTCCATTCTGGAGCGCATCCCCCCGCGCTACGCCTATTACCCCGGAGCGCCTGAACGCTTCGCCGAGTTCACCGGCCACGCCACGCCCCCCGACGACGAGGGCCGGCTCCCCTGGGTCCTCCGTCGCGACGTCGAGCCCCGGGCGGAACCGATCCTGTTCCAGCGAGAATCGTTCGTCTGCGTCACCGGCGAAACGGCCCTCGACGCCGGCTCGCCCCTCGAGTTCCTCGACCGCGCGGTCGACTTCATTAACGACGAACTCTGGGGAACGCTAGCAGCCGGCCTGACCGTGCCCGACGAGATCCGCCGACATCATCCCGCCGAACTCGACGCTGCGCTCCGCCGCTTGCGTTACGGCTCGATCGGCGTCAACCAATGGCCGGGTCTCGCGTACGCGCTGATGTCGCCCCCGTGGGGAGCGTTCCCCGGCGCCAATCTCGCCGACGTGCAAAGCGGCCTCGGCTTCGTCCACAACACCTGCCTGCTCGACCGCCCGCAAAAGACGATCCTCCGCGCCCCGCTCACCATGTTCCCCAAACCGAGTTGGTTCTCAACGCACCGCCGCCCCGAGGCGCTCGCCTGGAAACTATGCGAGCTCTACTGCCGCCCCTCGCTCTGGAAGCTCCCCGGCCTCCTCAACCAGGCCGTCCGCGGCTAACGCGCAAATCGCCGCATTTCCCCTTCGTATTCCTTTGCGCCTTCGTGCCTTTGCGTGAAACATTTCCTTTTTGAGGTCTCACGCAAAGCCGCGAAGGCGCAAAGAAAACTGGTAACCAGCATTGGATTTCCGTCACGCCCCTGGCGCCGACGTGGTTCAATTCTCCCCGCAATTCCTTGGCGAACCTTGGCGTCCTTGGCGGTTAATCGCATTCGCATTCAGCTACATAACGAATCCTTACCGCGATTTCGTTTTCTCGCCGCCTCGTTCATTTCTATCGTTTATAAAAGAGAGGCGCTACATCGTAGCCCTAGTAGCCGACAGCTCTTCTCTTCTCCATAGCTGGTAGCGATGAATACCTCCCGCATCCCCGCTCGCCCACGCACCGCCTTCACCCTGGTGGAGCTGCTGGTCGTGATCGCCATCATCGGCGTCCTGGTGGCGCTGCTGCTCCCGGCCGTCCAAGCCGCCCGCGAAGCCGCCCGCCGCTCCCAGTGCGTCAACAACCTGAAGCAGTGGGGTCTTGCGATGCAGATGTATCATGACGCCCAGGGGCAGCTTCCTGCGGGAGCGACTCCCAACCCGCGCCAAACCTACGTGATGCGCATCTGGCCCTATATCGAACAAGCATCGCTTGCCCAGCGAAACGATCTGAAACTCCATTTCTACAACCCGCCGGTGACCATTCACAACACGATGAACGGTCTCGGCGGCCAGCGGCTTCCGATGTACAACTGCCCCAGTGATTTTGGCGTCGATCAAACGACCGGCACCTATCAACGCTGCCGCGGCAACTACATGATCAACTGGGGGAATATCACCTACGGCGGCACCGGAGCCACTCTCCTCGATACAGTCCAGACAGGTTTTGCCCCCTTCTCTAATATTGATTGCAAACGAGAGACTCCTCGACTCGTCAAATTCTCGTCAATTTCCGACGGCCTCAGCAATACGCTGATGATGTCGGAGTATCTCAAGGCCCAAAATCCCGATGACGTCGACTGGCGCGGCGATATACATAACGACGAAGGAGTCTTCCGTTTCAATACGATCGATTCGCCTAACTCCAGCGTGGCGGACGTGATTCCAAACGGCTGGTTCGAGAGAAACGGCGACCCCCAGATGCCAGCCACAGCGGGCGCTTTTGAACGGCAGAAGAACGCCGCTCGCAGTCGACACGCTGGCGGCGTCAACGCCCTCCATTGCGATGCCTCAGTCGCCTTCTACAGCGACGGTATTGCCCCAAACGCTTGGAAGGGCCTCGGCACGATGGATGGCGGTGAGGTAGAATCCGCCAACTAGCTATTGTCGCCTTTCCATGGTTTCCTCTCTCGCGCGGTGTTCTGATGTCGCTCGCTCGTTCACTCTGTTTGGTCGGCCTTGTCGTCGCTTCTTCGTGCGTGCTCGGCTGCAGCAAGCAAGATCCCAATCGAGGCCAGGTCACCGGTCTGGTGGAAGTCGACGGTCAACTAGCAGCTGAGGGCGCCATCGCGTTCACTCCGATCGACGGCAACTCCGCCGCAACCGGCGGAGATATCGTCAACGGTCGATACGCGGTGGCCGCCAACATCGGCCCGTCGAAAGTGGCTATCCGAGTCCCGAAAACCGTCGGCGAGCGAAAACTCTACGACACCCCAGACAGCCCGGTGCGTCCGATTCAGGAAGAGTCGCTCCCGGCGCAGTACAACGACGAAACAACCCTCACCTTCGACGTGAAATCCGGCGAGAACGAACAGAACTTCTCGCTAAAAACAAAGTAGCCGCGGGTCAACGACCCGCCGGAGCGGAGCTCGACGACGTTCGCCACCCGCGCCAAGCCCCCAAAATTGGCCGCTCTCCGCGCGAAAAAATCTCCGCAGTTTTGGCTCGATTTTGGCCACCTGCTCTGCTAGTTTCGCAAGGTGAGCATCTGTTCGCGCGTACATGCGAGGCCGTCGCACTGTTCGGGAGCGCGCGTCGACTTTGGCGTCTCGAAAGCGAATTCGAGAAAACGCAAAAGTCGCGACGATTCCGGAGGGGCGCCGCGCGAAAAGCATCGAAAATCGCCGCGTCAAAGTCGTCAATCGCGATTTCTGGCCGGAGGACGTTTGCGGCGGGTTAATCGGGGCCCCCGGCCCGCACGCAAAAGCAAAAGCCGCAAAAGTCGCCGCTTCCGTCATCCCACTATCGGACAAAACCTTATGGCGATCACACCCATGAAATTCATCGAGAAATTCCGAGCCAAACCTACTGCCGCCGCGACGCAAGTCGCCGCGGATTCAGGGTTTTGTCCCCTCCGCGGCGTTTTCGCGTTCGGACACAACAAGACAAAACTCACCAACCAACATCGAACCCCAATGCCAAGCTCCCTCACGCTCCTCCCCACCCTCGCCCTCACCCTCCTCGGACTGGTCGCTTCAGCGACCAGTGGCGCCACGATCGAGCGAGACGTAGTCGTCTACGGCGGCAACTCCGCCGGCGTCGCCGCCGCCATCCAATCCGCCCGCCTCGGCAAATCAGTGGTCCTGGTCTCCCCCACCCAACGCCTCGGCGGCCTCACGACCAACGGCCTCAGCGCCACCGACAGCGGCGACAAGAACGTCATCGGCGGCCTCGCCCGCGAGTTCTACCAAAGGCTCAAGAAACACTACGACGACCCCGCCGCTTGGACGCTGGTCGACCGCGCCAAGTACGCCAACTACAAACCCGAGGCCGACGCGATGTGGATGTTCGAACCTCACGTCGCCGAGGCGACCTTCGAGCAGATGCTCAAAGAGGCCAACGTCGAAGTCGTCCGCAACCAGCGCCTCGACCGCGGCGACGGCGGCGTCGTGAAGGAGGGCGACGCGATCAAGTCGTTCCGCACCGAGAACTCCGCCGACGGCCAACCTTCCGGCGACGAATACGTCGGCAAGATGTTCATCGACGCCACCTACGAGGGCGACCTCATGGCCGCCGCCGGCGTCACCTACCACGTCGGCCGCGAGAGCAGCGACCAATATGGCGAATCTCTCAACGGCGTGCAGAAAACCAAGATGAAGAGCCACCTCTTCGTCAAACCGGTCGATCCCTACGTCAAACCGGGCGACCCGTCGAGCGGCCTCGTCTGGGGCGTCCACGACGACCCGCCCGGCGAGGATGGCTCACCGGACGACCGCGTCCAGGCCTACTGCTTCCGGATGTGCATGAGCAACGTTCCATCGAACAGCACGCCGTTCCCGAAGCCCGCTGACTACGACGAATCAATGTACGAGATCCTCCTCCGCAACTTCGAGGCGGGCGACATGCGCATCCCGATGCACCCGCTGATGATGCCCAACGGCAAGACCGACACGAACAACAACCACGCCTTCTCCACCGACAACATCGGGATGAACTACGACTACCCCGAGGCGAGTTACGACGAGCGGGCGAAGATCGTCGCCGATCACGTCCGTTACCAACAGGGGCTGATGTGGACGCTCGCCAATCACTCGCGCGTGCCCCAGAAGGTTCGCGATCACATGCAGCAGTGGGGCCTCGCGGCCGACGAGTTTACCGACAACGGCAACTGGCCCACCGAGATCTATGTCCGCGAAGCCCGCCGCATGGTCGGCGACTATGTGATGACCCAAGCCGACTGCCGCCGTGAACGGGTGGCGGAGGATTCCGTCGGCATGGGCTCCTACAACATGGACTCGCACAACGTCCAGCGCTACGTCGACGAGTCGGGCCACGTTCAGAACGAAGGCGACGTCCAGGAATCGACCCGCGGGGCGTACGCGATCAGCTATCGCTCGCTCATCCCCAAACGGGGGGAGGCCTCCAACCTGTTGGTCCCTGCGGCGGTCAGTTCCTCCCACATCGCCTACGGCTCGATCCGGATGGAACCGGTCTTCATGATCCTCGGCCAGTCGGCCGCCACGGTGGCGGCGCAGGCGATCGACGCCGGCGTCGCCGTCCAGGACGTGAACTACGAGAAGCTCCGCGAGCGGCTGCTCGCCGACAAGCAGGTCCTCGAAAAGCCCGCTCCCAAGGCAGGAGGGAAGTGAGCGATGAGCGAACCTTGCCGGGACGACTTAGACTTCCGGCAACTCGTATCCCTTCCGCCGCGGACGGTCGAGCAGCTTACTCGCTTCGGCGTCGTCGGGGAAGGTTTCGGCGACCGGGTCCCACTTGAGCCGGCGGCCCGTCTGGCGGGCAATGTTCAGCAAGTGGCAGACGCTGATCGAGCGGTGGCCAATCTCGACGTCGGCGCTCGGGAGTTCGCGGGTGCGGATGCAGTCGAGCCAGTTCTGGATGTGCGGCCGCGCGATCCAGCCGTCTCCTTCCCACTTGTCTTGCACCGCGGGAGCGGGGGCGTCCTTCACGAAGCCGGGCGGGTTGGTGGCGAACTTGTTGCGGTTGATCTCCATCTTGCACTCTTCGCCGACGAAGATGCCGCCTCCCATCGGACCGGAGTTCTCCAACTCAAAACTCACCTCGACGCCGTCGTCGTACTTCATCGCGACCTTGCCGTTTGGGCCGGGGGTGACCGGCCAGAGCTCGACGGGACCAGTTTGGCTCTTGCCGAGGGCGCACTGAATCTGGTCGATGCCGTGGGCGCCCCAGTTAGTCATCTCACCGCCGGAGTAGTCACGCCACCCCATCCAGCCAAAGCGGAGGGCGCCATTGTAAGGGCGCAGTTCGGTCGGTCCGCACCAGACGTCCCAATCGCCCCCCTCGGGGATCGGCTCGGCGGCGAAGGTCTGCATCTCGTTCGGCCCAGTGTAGTTGACGCCGAGGACCTTTTTCAGCTTGCCGAGCTTGCCGTCGCGGACAAACGCACAGCAGAAGTCGTTGATCTCCATCGAACGCTGCTGCGAGCCGACCTGGAAGACGCGACCGAGCTTGCGGGCGGCGTCGACCAGGACGCGACCCTCGCGGACGTAGGCGGTCAACGGCTTTTCGGCGTAAACGTCGAGTCCAGCCTGCATCGCCCGCATGCAGGGAAGAGTGCGACCATGGTCGGGGGTGGCGACCACCACGGCGTCGAGTTGCTCCTTATCGAACATTTCGCGGTAGTCGTGGTAGGTGTTCCAGGGTTGCTTCTTCTGGTCGAGCGTCTCGGCCAAGCGATCGGGAAAGCAATCGGCGATCGCGACGATCCGGCCCCCCTCAGGGACCTGGTCCATCAACTGCCGCGCACGGCCGCCGGTACCGATGAAGCCGATGACGATCTGGTCGTTCGGTCCCTTGGCGCCCTCGCGGCCGAGGACGCGCGACGGGACGTACATCGGCAGGGCGATGGCAGTACTCGCAGCCGCCGCGGTCTTCAGAAACGAACGGCGGGTATGAGACGAGCGGTTGATCATCTTGAACTCCGGTCGAGGGTAACGCCAAGCGTCAGCGAGCGACGCGATGAGTGGATCAGTCAGCCTGACATTGTAACCCGCCGGTTCAGGGAGGTGGAGATCCTGGCCCCTCGCCGACGCGGTGAGTTCGCGTCGATTCCGCAGGCTTTAAATGGGAGTCTAACCAACCGTAAATCAATTCGCGCGATTCGTAAGCGACCGAGTGCCCGCGGCCATGCACGAAGAACGCAAAGTTTGGCGACGCGCCGAGGAGGTCGTAGACGCCCATGACGCTGGTTAACATCAACACGCGCTGTCGCTGGACGAGCGGGTCGCCGTCGTTGAGACCGGAGACGTCGAGGAAGGCCCGCGGCGCGATGAGGGCGATGATCTCATGGAAGTCGATCGGCGGCAGTTCGCCCTTGAGCAGCTCGGGACGAAGATGGTGGAAATAGACGTACCAATGATCGCGGGCCCAGCTGTCGACGCCGGGGTTGTGACGGAAGAAGGAGGCCCCGCAATTGCACGCGGCGGCCTTGAGTCGTTCGTCATAAGCGGCGAGGAAGATGGCGCCGTGGCCGCCGAGCGAGTGGCCCATGACGCCGAGGCGATCGGCGTCAACTTCGGGCTGCATGGCGAGCACGTCGACGGCGATGGAATGCTCGTAAGTGAACTTGCCGACGGCGTTCCACTCAGGATGGCGGCGGTGGAAGTCCGCCGTATCGTAAGCGCCGGCGGCGGGAATGCGATCGCCGGCGACAAAGTGTTCCGGCGCAATGACGACGTAGCCGCGGCGACAGAGGTGATCGAGGTAGGCCTTGTCAGGATTGTCGATCAGTCCCGCGGCTTGCTCGATGCCGCGTTCGTAGGTGCCGTGAAGGGCGACGACGCCCGGGGCCTTGCCCGCGAGCTTCAGCGGGATGCCGAGGTACGCGCGAGCGCGTTCAGAACCTTCGACCTGATAGCTAACCAGGCGGCGCTCGTAAACGTCGTCGACCACAATCGATTCGTGGATTTTCAAGTCGAGCGGCGGTTTGACTGGCTTGTGTTGGTCGCGAATCAGGTCGAGAAATTTGCCCCGCAATTCTTCGTGTCGAACCGTCCACTCGACGGCGGTCGGAACCCCGGCGAGCAAGTCGTCCCAACTCGAGTGAGGCGCTTCGTGAGGATAGTTGGCGATGAGTCGCGGCGGAGCGGCGTCGGCGGGCCGCGCGCCGACGAGGCTCGCGAGCAAGAGGAGCGAGAAGAGCGGTTTCATGATCGTTGATCGAGAAGGAGGGCTGAGGAGGTCTGCAAAACTGAGCGGATTTTCGGCGGCAGAGAACACGCTAGCGGACCGTGACGCCGCGTTGAAGCAGGGCCGGAACCAGTCAAGTAGTTGTTCTAGCGATTACGCAGATTTGCGCGAACAGTCCCCGGACCGACTCGTAATAGTCTCTGTTCGCTCGCTTGGACGCCAGCCTGTCGAAATGGCTGATTTCAAGACGGAGCGAGCTGGCCGGCGGTTTGGCGGCTGCCAGGATGTATCGGCGATTGCGAGGCACTTCAATCGCCAAGTCAAGATGGGTGAAGGCTTTGCGAATAGCGGTGACGGCGCCACCGACTCGGCACAATGTTTGCTTTCGGAAACCTCCCATGGAAACAAGGCCGCCGCAGCGGCTGTTCGTGATAGGACGAAAGTCAGTGACATTCAGGAGGGAGAAGTCATGAGCCAAAAAACGATTCAGATGCGAGCGGCGGAAATTCGACGGAGTTGGTCGCGCGGCGAGCGCAAGACTCGCGCCGCGATAGGCGAACGACGTTGTTTGGAACTGTTGTTTCAGGCCGGCTTGGTTCGTCCGTGCTTTGCAGCCATGCGGCGGTCGCCCGCTTGACGGCTCGTTGAATCAGCTCGTAGCAAATTAGAAGCCGGCGGGCGTTTGTGCCCTCGTCGGCTTTTTTGTTTTCGTGGCGCCGGGGGCTACTGCGGCATAGATTCTGCAGTAATTTCGCAGACGCTATGTTGGCATTAGACGCCAGTTGAAAGCGCGTCGGCCATCTCTCTGGCCATCGACGCATACTACAAACCGGAGGGCATGGGAACCATGGTAAAACAAGATTGCGTCATCGCTGTATTCGCGAATTACGCCCAGGCGCGTGACGCCGCCAGGGCGCTGGAAGCTGCAGGATTTGGTTCCGATATTTCCCTCATCGGTCGCGAGGATGAGGCGCGTCTCGATGCGGCGGGGCCGCTCGATCATGGCGATGAAATGGAGAAGTCGGCGGCAGTCGGCGCCGCAACGGGGGCTACGCTGGGACTCCTGGCGAGTTCTGCGCTGCTAGTGATTCCTGGGCTCGGTCCGGTACTATTCGCCGGCGCGTTAGCCAGCGGCATCACCGGCGGGATTGTGGGCGGACTGGTTGGCGCCATGACTGGCTGGGGTATCAAGGAGGATGATGCGGAAGAGTATGAAGCCGATCTGCGCGCGGGCAAAACGCTGGTCGTTGCCAAGGCTCATCCGTTGCGTTTGGCCGAAGTTCAAGATCGACTCGAAGAGTCGCCCGCGGAGCGGGTGACGCTCTACGCCGAATCGGCCGATTCGCGCGTTGATGCGTGAGCGGCGGCGGAGTCGATTGCCGGTTGGCGAGCTTCCGTTGATAATGAAGGTTCGGCATGCCGCCTCGCCAGCCTCGCTCCCCGCTCCCATTAGGCTTCCCAATGGAAGGTTCGCCCAGTTCTGACGTCCTGCTTGGCGCTGTTCCGTGGGGCGACAGCAAAATGGGTCGACTGATTGCTCGGCACGATTGGTCGAAGACCGGTCTTGGCGATCCCAAGTCATGGCCGATCAGTTTGCAAACGGCGCTGCGGATCGCGCTGGGTTCGCAGCGGCCGCAGTGTATCTGGTGGGGTAGTGAGCTCATTCAGTTCTGCAACGATCGGTTTTGCGATCAATTTGGCGCGTTGCGAGATATTGAACTCCACGCGCCTGCCGCGGCGAGTTGGGCCGACGTTTGGGAAGCGGCCGCTGATCGCATCTCGGCTGCGATGGCCGGTGACGAGGGGTGGACCGCGGCGATTGCAATTGCGGGAGTGGTCGGCAAAGATGGGCCCGGCGCGCTAACGTTGCTGGCGCTCGGCGGCGACGACGGCGAGCCGGCGGGTTTTCTCTGTGATTGGACAGCCTCGAAGTCGAACAAGAAGCCAGTCGCCGGCGAGATGGAGTTGGAGGAGCGCGAACTGCGGTACCGACTCGTCGCCGAGGCGGCGGGGGATTATATCTGGGACTGGGATTTGGCGACCGATCGGGTGTCGCGCAACGCGGGCGCGGAGACGCTGTTTGGTTATCGACCAGAGGAGATCGGCGAGGATCTCGCGTGGGGCGTCAACAAGATCCATCCGCAGGATCGCAACGCCGTCATGCGGCAACTCCGCGCCGCGATTGAGGGGAAAGAAACGTCGTGGTCGCGCGACTATCGCTTTCGCCGCTCCGACGGCAGCTATGCGCAGGTCGCGACGCGCGGACATATAATTCGTGACAGCGAAGGCCGGGCGACTCGCGTGATTGGCGCCATGCGAGACCTGACGGAGCAGCGGAAGCATGAACAGGCGCTGCGAGACGTCGAGCAACAGTTTCGCGCCGTCACCATGAACGCCCCGGTGGCGATCTTCATTAAGGATTTAGAAGGGCGCTACACGCTTTGCAATCCGTTGGCGTCGCAAGCGCTTGGTCGACCGCGAGGCGTCATCGGGCTAACTGACTACGATTTGTTGCCGCGCGAGGCGGCGGATCTGCTGCGAAGTCGCGACCAAGAAGTGATTGCTTCAGGAGAAGCCGCCGAGTTTGAGGAGATTGTGCCCCTCTCCGGAGTCGATCGGCATTTTCTGGCGGCGAAGTTTCCGCTGCGCAATACCGCGGGCGAAATCGTGGGCGTGGGAGGCGTGGGTGTCGATGTCACCGACCGGCAGCAGGCCCAACAAGCGCTGCGCGAGAGCGAACGGCGGCTGTTGTTGGCTACGCAGACCGGCAAGGTCGGCGTCTGGGCATGGGACATCGAAACGCATCGCGTGTCGTGGTCGGAATCGCTCCAAGGAATTCTCGGCGTGACGCCTGCCGATCTCGGCGAGGCAATCGAAAGTTTCGAGTCGCTGGTTCATCCTGACGACCGAGAATTGGTGCAGCGATCCCTGGCGAATGCCGTCGTCAGCGACGGTCCGCTGGAACTCGAATTCCGCGCGGTTCGCCCCAACGGCGATGTCATTTGGCTCTTCAGCACTGGTTCGGTGATTCGCGAGGCGGGCCGAGCGGTGCGCATGCTTGGGGCGACGCTCGACATCACCGATCGGAAGCGAGGCGAAGATGCGCTGCGCGGCAGCGAAGAACGATTCCGCACGTTGGCGAGCCATGCGCCGGTCGGAATTTTCCAAACCAACTTGAACGGCGACAACCTGTTCGTCAATGAAGGCTGGTGCGAGATGGCCGGCATGACGCCGGAGGAGGCTCGCGGCAAAGGGTGGACCCAGGCGGTTCATCCCGACGACCGCGAACGCGTTACCGCAGGCTGGGCACAGGCGCTCGCCGAAGGGACGGCTTCGTCAGCGGAGTTCCGCTTCTTGCGTCCGGACGGCGTCGTCACCTGGTTGCAGGGAAACGCCGTGCCGCTGCGCGACCCAAGCGGACGGAGCATCGGCTACATCGGCACGGTGGCCGACATCACTGCTCGCAAGCAAGGCGAAGTCGCGCTTCGCAACAGTGAACTGATGTATCGCGCCATCGGCGAATCGATCGACTACGGCATTTGGATTTGCGATGCGGACGGACGGAACATTTACTGCAGCGAATCATTCTTGAACCTCGTCGGCATGACTCAGGAGAAAGTTTCGGATCTCGGTTGGGCCGACCTGCTGCACCCCGACGACGTCGAACAGACGATCGCCGCCTGGAAGCAATGCGTGCAGTCGGGCGACGCCTGGGATGTGGAACTCCGTTACCGCGGCGTCGACGGTCGCTGGCATCCGGTGCTCGCGCGCGGCGTGCCGGTGCGGGACGAACAGGGCGTCATCATTGCGTGGGTCGGCATCAATCTCGACATCAGCGAACTCAAGCGGGTCGAGAGCGAACTGCTCCAGAGCGAGGCGCGGTTCCGCAACATGGCCGACAACGCGCCGGTATTAATCTGGATCCATGGCGTCGGCGGTTGCCAATACGTCAATAAGGAGTACATGCGGTTTGTTGGCGCTGAACTAAACGACCTGCAAGGGATGAACTGGACGCGGTTCATCCACCGGGACGAAGCCGATGCCTTCGTCGAGAGTTATCGACAGGCGTTCAAGCATCAGCAGGCGATCAACGCGCAAGTTCGGATGCGCCGAGCCGACGGCGAATACAGGTGGTTGAGCCTCAGCGGCACGCCGCGATTCCGCGATGACGGCGCCTTCTTGGGTTACGTCGGCTGCTCGGTCGATATCACCGACATGAAGGCGTCTGAGAACGCCCTTCGCGAAGCGGATCGTCGGAAGGACGATTTCCTGGCGATGCTGGGACACGAGCTGCGCAATCCGTTGGCAGGCGTCGTCACTGGCTCGCAGGTGTTGGCCATGCTCGAACTGGAAGGCGAAGCGGCTGAGATGCAGGCGGTTATCGCGAGGCAAGCTTCTCAGATGTCGCGCATCGTCGACGACCTGCTCGACGTATCCCGCATTACGCGAGGTAAGTTGCGGCTGCAGCATCAATTCGTGAACTTGCGGGAACTGCTTCATAATACCGTCGAAGACTATCGCCGGAGCCGTACGCTGGACCAATGCAAACTGCACGGACAGATCCCCGCTGATGACGTCTGGGTCTGGGCCGACGCCGCCCGACTGGCTCAGGCGTTCTCGAATTTGATTCATAACGGCGTTAAGTTTAGCGACGGGCCCAATGAGATCACGGTGGCGCTTGACGTCTTGGGCAATTCCGCAGAGGCCAGCGTGACGATTCGCGATCGCGGAATCGGGATGAACGGCGAGACGTTGCAGCGCATCTTTGAACCATTCAATCAGGCCGACGATAGTTTAGAGCGGAGTCGCGGCGGTTTGGGGCTGGGGCTCGCGCTCACCAAGGGCCTGGTGGAACTGCATGGCGGCGTCATTCGGGCGCACAGCGAAGGGCCGGGGCAGGGCGCTGAGTTCACGATCACGTTGCCTTGCTCCAAGCCTCCGGCGGTTCGAGGGCCCGAACCTGCGGTCGCCGGACTTGCGCGGCACGAGCGAATCCTCATCATCGACGACCGTCGCGACGCGATCTTGCCGCTCAACCAGATGTTGAAAATGGAAGGCCACACTGTAGAGATCGCTCAGGATGGCGCCTCAGGAATCGCCAAGGCCGCTGCGTTCCGGCCGCGGGTGGTGCTCTGCGATATTGGCTTGCCGGGTGAAATGAACGGCTACGCGGTTTGCCGGGCCCTGCGGTCGCTGCCGGAGACGGCATCGGCGTATCTAGTGGCCGTTACGGGATACAGCCATGACGAAGCCAAGCGCGAATCGAAAGACGCCGGTTTCGATTATCATGTGACCAAGCCGGTTGGGAAGGCTGTTCTTCGCGATTTGCTGGCCAAGCGTCCCCGCCTATGAGTCAAGTCGGTAAATTAGCTGAATTCCGAATTGAAGGCCTATTTCCTTGCAGCGGCACTCTTCTAATATGCCAAATACCCAGCGGCCGATTGGCTGACGAAGGCTCGGGAAACCTTTGCCAAATGTCCTTGCTTCGATAGTCTCGTAAATCTGCGGCGACGAGATAAAATCGGAAGTCTTGGGTTCTAGGATGTCGCAGCCCGGTCTGCGCGTGCCGCTTTGATCGTCATAGGATGTTCCCCCGCGGCCCCGATGATTAAGGGCGAGAGAAAGAAATAAATGGCGAGTTTGTTGGTAATCGATGACGACCGCACGGTGCTGTTGCTGGTCAAAAAGGCGTTCGCCGACTCCAACTTGGAGATTCATTGCGCCAGCGATGCCGAATCAGGGATGGCAGCGCTTCGCGAGCACAAGCCCGACGTGTTGCTGCTCGACATTCTGCTGCCGGAAGTCTCCGGCATGGATCTCGCTCGCGAGATCCGCGCGATCGACATCCGCCTGCCGGTCATCTTCATCACCGCCACGAATGACAGCGATACGGCGATCGAAGCGATGAAGATGGGGGCGTACGACTACCTCCTCAAGCCGCTCGACATTCGGCAGGTGCGCACGCTGGTGGAGCGAGCGCTAGAGACTCGCCGGCTGATGAACTCGCCGGTCCGGCTGCAGGAGGCGGAGGCTGACTCGGAGGATAGCGACGTCCTCGTCGGTCGCAGTCCGAAGATGTTGGAAGTCTATAAGCAGATTGGCCGCGTCGCCGCTCAAGACGTCACGGTTCTCATCCGCGGCGAAAGCGGGTCGGGCAAAGAGTTAATTGCCCGGGCCCTTTATCAGCATAGCCATCGGAATGGCCAATGCTTCATGGCGGTGAACTGCGCGGCGCTGACCGACACACTCTTGGAGAGCGAGTTGTTCGGCCACGAGAAAGGGGCGTTCACGGGCGCCGATCGTCGTCACATCGGACGCTTTGAGCAATGCAACGGCGGCACGATCTTTCTCGACGAAGTCGGCGACATGTCGCCGGCGACGCAGAGCAAGGTGTTGCGGTTGCTGCAGGAGCAGAAGTTCGAGCGCGTCGGCGGGCACGACACGATCTCGGTCGACGTGCGCTTGATCTCGGCGACCAATCGCGATCTGGAGCAGATGATCGAGCAGAATGAGTTTCGTCTCGACTTGTTCCACCGGTTGAACGGCTTCGAGATCCAGCTCCCGCCGCTGCGTGAGAGGGCGGGGGACCTGAAGCTGCTGCTGGATCACTTCCTGAAGCGATTCAACGCGCAGCTCAATAAGACCATTACCAGCATCTCGCCTGAAGCGCTTGAGTTGATGGAGAAATATCCTTGGCCAGGCAACATCCGCGAGATGCAGGGCGCCGTGCGGCGGGCGATGCTGATGGCGACCGGCCCGACGATCGTGCCGGAGTTGTTGCCAAAGGACATTCTGGAGTACCTGCAGACTGGTTCGGCGGCGAGACGTTCTACGAACGGTGCATCGAGTGACGAAGGGTGCTCCGTTGATCTGGCGGAATTCCTCGACGACCGCATCGCGTCCGGGTCGGAGAACGTCTACCAAGAGTCGCTGCAGTTCATGGAGCGATACTTGTTGACGCGCGTCCTGCGGGAGACGCATGGGAATCAGTCGAAGGCCGCCCTGCGCTTAGGGATTACGCGGGGCAGCCTGCGCAATAAGATGCGCGAGCTCGGGATTCAGGTCGGCCAGGTCGTTGAAGGCGATTGACGGCGTGAATACGTCGCATCACCAGGGCTTCAGCTTCCAGCCGAGGATGAAGCCGATCCCGAACGCCCATAGCGCAACGACCTCGGGCCGTTCGCGAGCGTAGTCGCGGAAGAATGCAACCGCCGCGTCACACGCATCGGCGCCCTGGAGCGCGGACGGATGGGAACCTTGGCGAGGTTGCCATGCCGCGGTCTGCTCTTGATGTTCGGTAGGTTGCATCGTGGAAATCTCCTACTCATTGGCCCTAGGTGGGTGGATCGATCAGTCGACGTTCGCGGCAGGAGAACTTCGTAGCGTCTCTTTGAGCCAGTGAACGTTCTTGCGCAACTCGGTGCTGAAGCGATGGAGCATGCGACGATCTCTTTTGAGCAGCCAAACGCCAATGCCAGCGGAGATCGCGGCAAGCCCAATTGCAACGCCAGCTGCCGTCATCAAGGCTCCCCATAAGGGCAACTTGGTCGTCGTCGCCAGGAGAAAACCAAGGCTCATCAGCGCCACTGGGATCGTCGCCAGCAAGATGATCGCGGCGACGAGCAGCGCGACCAGCGGACGGATGAAACTCTGCACCCATTCGCGGACGTCGACTTGCAGCAGTTCCGCTTGCAGTTCCATAAGCGTGAGGACGTCGCCCCCGAGTTGCCGCACGCTACGCCCCATTGAATGCGCCGGCGCGGGCGAGCCCTCCCCAGTTGGTCGATTCGCGCCGATCATCGCTTCACCCACTTCCCAATTAGCAAGCCGAACGCAAAAGCGGCTCCGATCGTAATTGCCGGATGCGAGGCCAGCGAACGAGCAGCGCGTTGCGTCAGGCCTTCGTCGTCGGCAACGTTGCCGACGGCCTCGTCGACTGCCGCGACGGCGCTCCGCATGTCCGCCTCAGCTTTCTCGCTCTTGAAATGATTGTGTAGTCGGTTATGCATGGCGTTACCGCGGGATATTGAATTCCTCGAAGGTCTGCTCCACGCCCTCGTCTGCCGGCGGCGTCGTCTTGCCGCCGCCGAACAGGGAGCTCCAATCGCCGCCCCCCGCCGCCAACCGAGATTGCACAGCGCCCATGGCCGTCCGAATCAGGAAGGGCGTCGCAATCCCGGCAATGGTTTTCAGCAAACCGCTCGGCGGCCCTTCGACGGTTACGCCGCGCACATGGTGTTTCTTCAGCAGTTCGATAAGTTCCTTCGCATCGTCACCGACCGGCGAAGGCGACTTTTTACGCGGAATCAGGAGGAAGCCTAGCCCAGCCGCTGCCCCCGCCAACAGAAACGGGTGATTTTTGACGTAGTAGCGCCAATCCGACAGCGTCTTCGCCGACTGGACGATCGTCTCCAACTCTTCGCCGGCGGTGCGGCGCACGGCTTCCATGCGGCGGCAAATTTCGTCTGCTGAACTGTCCATGATTGACTTTGCGCGCCTCTTGCAAGTTGAGAACGGCAGCCACGACATCGCGCGGTTTCAGGAGATCGCCTGAAACCGCGCGCCATCACCAGTAGTTGGTTTTAGACCGGCGGCCGGCCTCGAAAAGCGCTCACCGCAGCGCTAATCAAGAATAGCACAATAAACACGAAGAATAGGATTTGCGCAAGACCGACGAAACTGCCGGCAAGACCGCCAAATCCGAGCAAAGCGGCCACCAGGGCCAGAATCAACATTGTTATGGCAAGGGATAACATCGCTGTTCTCCTTCAATCAAAAGGTTCATTTAACTCAGCTGATCCGCGAGCAGATCGACTGGACCAGGGCCGCACTTAACGCGACCTCATTACTAATCCGAGCACAACGCCAGTGATCAAGCCGGCGCCGAAACCGACGGCAAGCGACTCGATGGGGCGCTGTTGAATCATCCGTTCGGTTTGCACGTACCCGCCGTGCATGGCCTCGCCTGCTCGGCCACGCACATCGTTGAGCGATTCAGCCGCCGTGCCGGCATAGCCGCGCACCGCTTCGGCCACCTTGCTGACGCCTGAAGCGCCGCCCGAGGCGACCTCGCTGAGATATTGTTCGACTCGATCGCGCGCTTCTCCGGTTTTCTTCTGGATCATGCCGACCAACTGATCGACGTTGCCGCGAGCCTTCTGCAGGTCCTCGTTGGTGAGCTCACCCCACCGCTCGTGCAGCTTCCCCTTGATCTCGTTCCAGTTGCCTTCAAGCGTTTGTTGATTCAATTTCATCTCAGCATCCTTTATGCGTGGTGTCGTATGTCGTGTCGGCGTTGAGCGGGAATGCTCAGGGGCCATAGCGAAATGACGTTGCAAGGTCTGTGCCAACGTGATGAAGCCGCACGGACCAAGATGATCCTCCCCAGCGGCAATGGCTTGGACATGCCAACTGTGCAGCAAGCTACCAACCGGCGCGGCGATTGATCTGTCGACGACCATGCGGTCGCCCCGTTTCTGATGCCCTTCCTCCGGCAGGCAGCCTTGGGTTATGGGGCCATATGTATGGAACGACCGAAAATGCCGGCGATTGATAGCACTCCTCAACAGGATGCACAGAATTGGGCCTGATCGACGTTCGGGTAGTGACGATTGGCACAAGGAATGCAGCGTAGTTCAGCTGCAGAATAGCGAACGCTGCCGTTCATACTGCGGCAGCATCCGAACCCTGATCATTACACTCCCCGCGGGACGGAATCACGGAAGCGCCGACGGGCGAAAAACCATACCGGCTAACACGAGGTTGCTCTGGTGTCCGCACCGTCGTTAGGCAAGTAGGGTTGTCGCCCGTCGGCTTTTTTTGAGCGCCTGTCGACGCCCGCAAACGATGCCGCCTAACAATGCCAGACGCCCTCATCGCGACGAGCCGGTACTGCCATTTTTCCTCCGCCATCGCCGCTAGGTCTGATCATCGGGAGTTGAGTCAGCTTTCGCAGCGAACTCGACGCCGAATTGACAGACGGCCTTCAGCCATAGATGGCCGATTTGTCGATCTTCGCGAGCGGGTTGCGGAAGCGATTGCCTCGCTCGGCTACCCGTCATTAGGCGCCGTTGATTGCGAGGTAGCGGGTGACTGCATAGTTCTCTCAGGCAGCCTTCCGAGTTATCATCTGAAGCAAATGGCCCAGGTGGCGGCCCTCCGAGTCGCCGGCCCTGGTCGGGTCGACAATCGGGTCGTCGTCACATCGCACTAGAGGAACGTCGGCGTCGCTCGCCGACGCCGCGCATGGCTCGAACTCGCACTGCTCCTGCTGGCTCGCCACTGCTCACGCTGGCCTCGGTGGTGGTTGCCATCGCGGCGCTCCATCTCGCGAAGGAGATTCTTCTTCCGTTGGCGCTCGCCGTCTTCTTGAGTTTCTTGCTGACGCCGTTGGCCGAGAAGCTCGAATCATGGGGCTTCGGGCGCATTCTTTCGGTGATCTCGGTCGTCGGCGTTACATTCGTCGTGCTGGGGATGTTGGGGTGGGTCGTGACCAGCCAACTGGTCGACCTGGGCAATCAGTTCCCTCACTGGAAGGGGGAGATCATTCGGAAGATTGAAGACATTCGACCTAACTCGTCGGCCTTCAAAGAGATTGCCGAAACTTACGACGAAGTCGCCGAAAAGATTAGTCAGCCGGGAACAGAGGAGGATGGGGAGAAACCAGCCGAGGAGGATTCCGATCAACCAGCCTCGGCCCAGTCTGAGGCGCCGGCGGAGGCCCTGGCTGGCGACGCTCCGGACAACAGTCTCTTGGGACGGCTCAAGCAGGAGTTTCAGTTTCCGGCTGGAACGCTAGGTTCCGAGGATGGTGAGAAACGTAAAGATCCGGTCGACGTCCGCGTCGTCGGCATGCCTCCCTCGCCGCTGGGGCAAATCCGCGACTGGCTTGGCCCGCTGGTGGCTCCTCTGACAACCGCCAGCGTCGCCGTCGTGCTCGTCATCTTCATTCTGCTGAAGCGAGAAGATCAACGGAATCGCCTGCTGCAATTGTTTGGTTCGTCGAATCTACACGCCTCCACCGAAGCGCTTACGGACGTCACCGAACGGGTCAGCAAGTATCTCCGCATGCAGTTCCTGATCAACGCCGGCTATGGCGTTGCCGTGGCCTTGGGCTTGGCAGCGATCGGCGTGCCGAGCGCCATCACCTGGGGCGTGCTAAGTTTCTCGCTACGGTTTCTCCCCTACATTGGTCCGTGGCTCTCGGCGATCATGCCATTGGCGGTGTCAATCGCTGATTCCACCGGATGGACGCAGCCGCTGTTGGTTGCTGCGCTCTTCGGCGTCTTGGAGTTGATTGTCAACAACGTAGCCGAGCCCATGCTTTACGGTCGCAGCACTGGCGTCTCAGGCGTGGGAGTGATCGTCGCGGCGATTTTCTGGACTTGGATCTGGGGGCCGATCGGCCTGGTGCTGGCGATGCCGCTGACCGTTTGCGTGGTGGTGATGTCGAAGTATGTTCCGTCGCTCCATTTTCTTTCGGTATTGCTGGGAGATCAGGCGGCCATGGCGGCGCCGGAACGCATCTATCAGCGACTCCTCGCTGGCGACTGCGACGAAGCGGCCGAGCATGCCGGAGCATATATCGCCGGCGGTTCACTCGCTCAAGCGTTCGACGAAGGAGTGATTCCCGCCTTGATCATGGCGGAGAATGACCGCCACGGCGGGCGATTGCATGAGGAACAAGCGATTCTCGTTCATGAAACGGCCCGAGACCTGATTGACGAGCTTGGCGAACTCGCCGCTGTAGGCGATGCGGCCGACGATGCGAAAGGCGACGCCAAAAAGGCCGTTTCAGATCGTGCGCCGCTACGAATTCTGTGTATTCCGCTGCGAGACCAAGCCGACGATATTGGCGCGGCAATGCTCGCTAACCTGCTGGTTCGCGAGGGAGTCGTCGTCGAGCAGGGCGCCGTCTCGGCGCTCACCAGCGAACTGGTCGATTCAGTGGAAACGCTGAACATCGACGTCGTGATCTTGTCGATCATTCCGCCGCTGCCGCCGCGAAGCAGCCGGTTGTTGTGTCGGCGGCTGCACGATCGGCATCCGCAGTTGCCGGTAGTGATCGGCTATTGGGGCGGCGGCAAGGCGGAGGAGATTCGCCGGCGGTTGGCGGACGACCAAGCGGAGATCGTCACGACGCTCGCCGACGCCGTCGAACGGGTACGCGCGATCGCCGCCAGGCCGCCGTTGGCGGAGAAAGCAAGCTGACTTCGTCTGCGGTTTGTCATTGTCGCGCCAAAGAAAAAAGGCGCCGGCAACCCATGGTCGCCGACGCCCCAACACTCGGATTCTCTCGCCGATCAATCGTTAAGCATTAGTTTGCAGCAGTTTCTGCAACGCGTCGACCTCTTGCTGAACAGTGCGCTGGTGATCTTGCCATTGCATCAGTTCCTCTCCTTTGAGGTCGTCCACAGCATCCTGCACCCGATCGCGCTGTGACTTCAATGCGTCGATTTGCGTTTGCAGCGTTTCGGCAGCGGCGCCTTCAGCATTGTCGTGTCGCTCTTCCAACTGAGAAATTCGCTCGTCGGCCAGCTTGATTTGCTGATTGGCCTGTTCGACAAAGTCCTCGCGAGCCTGCGTCGCTTGATATTCGGCTTCCATCTTTTTCAATTCCGTTGCGGCCTCGTCGACGTCCTGTTGTTCGTCGCGAATCTCAGCGTTGGCATCAGCCTGAGCGTCAGCAACCTCTTCGGTCGCATTGTCTCCCAAAACAGGCTTCATTGATTCGTGGCGAGCTTGATCGCGGTCATGCTGCGCATCTGCTACGTTTTCCGTCGCATCCCGTTCGGCTTCAGCGACGTCTTGTTTCTCTTCTTGCAGGTCCTCCCGGGCTTCGGCGACGTCGCTGCGGGTCGTCGATTCCTGGCATCCAGCAAACCCCAAGGCAAGGCCTGCCGCAACAATATGAGGGGTGAATTTTAGAGACATCTGATTGTTCCTTATTGCTTTCGATAGATGTGATTTAATCGCGTGGCCGCCAAGAATAGCTTCTCGGCTCACTTGCACGCGCTACAGAACTCTTCCACTTCGGCTTCCGCCTTTTCGCGTGCATAGCCATAACGACTCTGCACCTTGCCGACCAGTTCGACGCGCTTCCCGTTGATGGCGTCGAAATCGTCGTCGGTCAGCTTGCCCCATTGCTGCTGGACGCGGCCCTTCAGTTGCTTCCAGTTACCTTCGATTTGATCCCAGTTCATAACGTTTCCTCCCGTACCAAGTGCTAGCGAGCGTTGCGTCTCGCAGTGTTGTTCGCGAGCCGCCAATCGGCGGCGAACTCGTTAAAAGTCGCAACCGCGAAAGAACAACGCGAGAATAATGATGGGCAGCGGCAATCCCAGCAGCCATGCGAAGATGCCGTATTTGATCTTGCCGCTGCGTTGCAAGTGACTCGCCTTCCCACGAGGCGTTTGATGACGTTGCATAATCTCTCTCCTGTTTGATTTGGCGTCGCTGACGTCGTGCTAGCTGCACCCCGTCGCTGGCGGCGGTAGTTGAACATGTTGGCTCAGGCCGCCACGTCCTCGCGGAGTAGGGTACGCAAGTGACGTGCCAAGCGACTTTCTCCCTGTTTTGCAGGGTGGCCGAACCCTCAATATCTGATAGGTGGTTGCGCAATTAACCAACCGGCTGTCGCGCGTCCAAGTCGACAAGCCAGGACCGCCGAAGAGGCGGCAGTCGGCGGAACGCTGTTTGCTAACTTTGATAGGAGGATGACCTGGACGCGGGCGGGAGCTAATCAAGCTCCGACAGACTGGCAGGAATAAGATCATGAGGAGCACAATCTCGCCACACGACGGCAGCGACTCGCCGCCGGCTCCGATGGACGTAAGGGACGCGCTCAGTCGACTAGGCGACGACCGCGAGTTGCTCGCCGCGATTATCGAGATTTACCTCGAAGATTCGCCGGCCCTCTTGGAGAAAATCCGCCGCGCCGTGATGGGGAACGATCCGACCTCGCTGCAACGCGCCGCCCATAACCTGAAGGGGCTTGCCGCCACGCTGAGCGCCGGCGACGTCGCGGCGGCTGCCAGTCGGCTCGAGCACATGGGATCCTCCAACTCTCTCGCCAACGCCGCCGCAGCCGTGGCGGAATTGGAATCGCAGCTCAACGACCTAAAGTCGGTCGCCCAGCGCTACGTCAAAAATCCTCGGTGATCTCAAAACGGGCAGTACCCCTGTTACAACGCGGCGCCGACGGCGCTGAATGGGGGAGTTGTAGGGGGCGTCGTTGCAGTTTCGCCCAGTTCCGTAAGATAAAGGTATATTGAAGCGATCGGCTTCTCTTCACTTATCTGCTTGGCCTCTCGGAGGCGCTCTCGCATGCTCTGCTTACAACTAAATTCCCTTGTCGCCCGCGGGCTAGCCGCCGTTGCGCTGTTCGGCTTGGCCGGATGCTCGCGATCAACAGGCGACGTCGATGCCGCCGCCGAGGCAGCCGCGAAGCCAGCCGCTGCACCCTCTACGTCGACCTCGGCGCCGGTTGCCACGGCGACCAACGTCGCCGTCGAGCAGACAGAGGCGGGGAGCAAGCTCTTTGAAGCGGGCGACTACGAGCAAGCCGTCGAGCAATTCACGCTTGCCATCAAATCGGCGGGCGCTAACGTCGAGCCGGTCGTCGTCGACAACGCCTTCGCGTCGCTCTACCGCAAGCGCGGGGTCGCCTACCTCCGGATGGGGTTCCCCGACACGGCGAAGGAAGATTTCACCGACGCGATCACCTTCGCGCCGACCGATCCGGCGTCGTACGAGCAGCGAGCCATCGCCTATATGCATCTGGGCGATTTGTTCAATGCCGTGCGCGACGCTACCCAGGCGATTCGCCTCAATCCTCGCAACGCTGCCGCCTACCATACGCGCGGCTTGGTCTACTTGCGACGGCAGCAGTACGAGCGCGCGGTCCCCGATCTGGAGCAAGCCCTGGCCGAGGATCCGACCCTGACCGCCGTCATCACGCCGCAGCTAGGCGAAGCCTATTACCGCTGGAGCGACCAGCTTGACGACGACGGCGACGAAGCGGCGGCGGCGGAGAAGATGGCGGCGGCGGATCGCTTGGCGCCCGAATACGTGCGGCGGCAGATCGCGCTTGCCGCCACTCCGGAAGTTGATGAAGTCGTCATCGAGCAGACGGTTGCCAAGCCGGTCGTCAGCGAGGCCGACGAGCACTTCGCCCGCGGCGTTGAGTTGCAGCAGCGGGGCCAGAACGACCAGGCGATGATCGAATTCACCGAGTCGATCACGCTCGATCGCGACCAAACGGCCGCTTATCTCCGCCGCGGCGAAACGTTGCTGGCGATGGGCTTTCCTGACACGGCTCTCGAAGATTTTCAATCGGCGGAGGCCCGCGGCGGACCGACCGCGGAGATCCATCGGTTGCAGGCCCGTACCTACTTTGCACTCGAGAGCCCGCATCGCGCCGCGATGTCGGCGACCGACGCCCTGCACGACAACCCGACCGATGCCTCGATGTACGCTTTACGCGGCGAGGCGTATCTCCAGATGGAAAACTGGGATCGTGCGATCGCCGACCTAGAGGAAGCGATCCGTCGCGATCCGAAACTGAAAGGGTCGCTGACGCCGTCGCTCACCGCCGCCCAGAAGGGGCGCGAAGAAGCGCGAGCGAAGCGGATGCAGACGGCTTACTCGATTTCGATGCCCGAGTGAGGCGCTGAAATTTGCAGCCCCCGGCTCCGCCGAGGGGTAGCACTACGTGGGACGTTGCGTGCCGGCATGGTACGCGACCCCCCGGCGAAGCCGGGGGCTGCAGCGCGCTACGCCAAGATTCCCTTCACGACATGCGCTTCCTCGACGCCGGTCAGCTTCGTGTCGAGCCCGCGGAACTTATAGGTAAAGCGGGCGTGATCGATTCCCAAACAGTGGAGAATCGTCGCGTGCAAGTCGCGGAGGTGGACGGGGCTCTCAACGATGTTGTAGCAAAAGTCATCGGTCTTGCCGTATTCCATCCCCGGCTTCACGCCGGCGCCTGCCAGCCACACGGTGAAGCAGCGGCCGTGATGATCGCGACCCATGCCGGGATCGCCCAACGCTCCCTGGCTGAACACCGTCCGGCCGAACTCGGTGGCGAAGACCACGAGCGTATCTTCGAGCAGCCCGCGTTGCCGCAGGTCTTTGATGAGCGCCGCCGTCGGCTGATCGACGTCTTTGCACTGATTCGGCAGTTGCTTGGCGATCGCGATGTGTTGATCCCAGCCACGGTGGAACAGCTGCACGAACCGCACGTCGCGCTCCAGTAGCCGCCGCGCGAGCAGGCAGTTCGCTGCATAGCTTCCCGCCTTCGCCACCTCGGGGCCGTAGGAAGCGAGCGTCTCGGGCGACTCGTTGCTGGTGTCGGTCAGTTCCGGCACCGAGGTCTGCATGCGGAACGCCATCTCGTAGGCGTTGATCCGCGCGAGCGTTTCGGGATCGCCTAGCTCACGCGCGCGTAGATGATTAAGGTGCGCGAGATCATCGAGCATCGACCGCCGCTGTTCGCGCGTCGTCCCAGGCGGATCTTTCAAATAGAGGACGGGATTAGCGCCGGGCCTTAGGCCCACGCCTTGATGCGACGACGGCAGGAAGCCGCTTCCCCACAGTCGCGAGAAAATCGGCTGCCCCGGATTCTTTCCTGAGCCTTGCGACACCATCGCAATGAACGTCGGCAGGTTATCGTTCGCGCTGCCGAGGCCGTAACTCACCCACGCCCCCATGCTGGCGTACCCCGGCTGCTGGTTGCCGGTGTTCATGTAGGTGATCGCCGGGTCGTGATTGATCGCCTCGGTATGCATCGACTTGATGATGCACATCTCGTCGGCGATCGTCTGCATGTGCGGCAGCAGATCGCTCATCCACGTCCCTTGCTCGCCGCAGCGCCGTCCCGGCCACAACGGAGCCACCACCGGATACGCCGACTGCCCGGAAGTCATCCCGGTGAGCCGTTGGTCACCCTTGACTGAGGCCGGGATCTCCTGGCCGTGAAACTCCGCCAGCGTCGGCTTGTGATCGAACAGGTCGACGTGCGAAAACCCTTCCGACTGAAACAGGCACAGCACCCGCTTCGCCTTCGGTGCAAAGTGAGGCAACCCCAGCGACCCGCTCGCCATGCCGCCAGTAGCCGCAGCGAGCTGGCGGGCTTGTCCCGCCAGTAACGAGCCAAACGCCGCGCCGCCAAGCGTCCCCGCCGCGCCGCCGAGGAACGTCCGCCGCGTCAGGTGCCGTTCAAAATCTTCGGTTGGATTCATCGCGCTAATTCCGAGTGACCGCTTCGCTGAGATTCATCATAAGGGCCGCCGCCTGCGACCACGCCGCATGCTCCGGCGGCGGAATCTGCTCGTCGCGCAGCGACTCGCCGCTCGCCAGATACGCTCGCGC
>JBGSMO010000373.1:0-14381 GCA_041740115.1 Pirellulales bacterium | reverse complement strand
GCGGTTGGGGTCGCTGCTGCGTCGCCGGCGCCGGCGAAGTGCAGATCGACGAGAAGGCCCGCAAGATCAAGGTCGGCGGCAAGACCTTTACCCACAACGACGTGCTGTCGATCGACGGCTCGACCGGCGAAGTGATGCTCGGCGAGATCGCCACGCAAGAGCCGAAGCTCTCGGGCGACTTCGCCACCGTGATGGCCTGGGCCGACAAGTACCGCACACTCAAGGTCCGCACGAACGCCGACACCCCGGCCGACGCGAAGCGGGCTCGCGAGTTCGGTGCCGAAGGCATCGGCCTTTGCCGCACCGAGCACATGTTCTTCGAAGGCGATCGCATCGTCGCCATGCGGGCGATGATCCTCGCCGACAACCTCGCCGACCGGAAGAAGGCTCTCAAGAACCTGCTGCCGCTGCAGCGGAAGGACTTCGTCGGTCTCTTCACTGCGATGAAGGGTCTACCAGTCACGATCCGCTTGCTGGATCCGCCGCTGCACGAATTCTTGCCGCACGACGCCAAGGCCCAAGGCGAACTCGCCAAGGAGCTGAACGTTTCGCCGGCGTTCGTGAAGAACCGCGTCGCTCAGCTTCACGAGCAAAACCCGATGCTCGGCCACCGCGGTTGCCGCCTCGCGGTCACCTATCCGGAGATTCTGGAAACCCAGGTCACCGCAATCGTCGAAGCCGCCATCGCCTGCGTGGAGAAGAAGATCGATGCCCAGGTCGAGATCATGATTCCGCTCGTCGGCACCGCCGCTGAGCTGAAGATGCTTCGCGACCAGACGCAGACCGTGATCGACGCGGTCAAGGAAGCGAAGAAGTTCACCGGCAAGCTGAATATCCTCATCGGCACGATGATCGAAATTCCTCGGGCCGCGCTAACCGCCGACCAAATCGGCGAGCAAGCCGACTTCTTCAGCTTCGGCACGAACGACCTGACGCAGATGACGTTCGGCTTCAGCCGCGACGACATCAACACTTTCCTGCCCGACTACATCAACAACGAGTTGTTGGCGCAGGATCCGTTCCAATCGCTTGACGTCACCGGCGTCGGTCAGTTGGTCGAGATGGGCGTCACCAAGGGTCGCTCGGTAAAGAAGGGCCTGAAGTGCGGCATCTGCGGCGAGCATGGCGGCGACCCCGCCTCGATCAAGTTCTGCCACTCGGTCGGGCTTGATTACGTCTCCTGCAGCCCGTTCCGAGTGCCGATCGCGCGCCTCGCGGCGGCCCAAGCGGCGCTGGCCGGCAAGTAAATTGACCGGCCATCTTGGCCGGGTAGCTATGAAAACGAATGTAGGCTGGGACAATTGTCCCAGCCTACATTTTTTACAGAACGACTGCTCGATTACAGAGCCCGCGAGCCAGAATGGCGCGGCTATTTGCGATCAGCCCGCCTTGCGCTTCCGCTCCTCGACGGCGTCCTCGTCGTCGAGGTCGTCGGCCGCGGGGTGAATCCGAATCGCTGCCTTCGGCGGGCTCCGGCGCTCTTGCACGAAACCGCGCTTGCCGCTGCGGAAGAACTCGCCGAACTCCGCCGCCGGTCCTGCGACATAGATCGCCGTGAGCGCGGCGAGCATTTCGTCGAACAGCATCCCCTGCCGGTAGATCACGCGATACGCCGCCTTCAACTCGTCCATTTCCTCGCGGGTCATCCCCGAGCGACGCAAGCCAAGCTTGTTCAGGCCGACGACCATCGCCATCTCGCCGTCGGTCAGCACGAACGGCGGCACGTCTTTAACTACCTTGGCGCAAGCGCCGATCATCGCCAGTCGGCCGATGCGGCAAAACTGGTGGACCGCCGCGGCGCCGCCGAGCACCGCCCGGTCGCCGACCTGCACATGCCCGCCCAGGAGAACATTGTTCGTAATAATCACGCGGTTCCCGACGCGCACGTCGTGGGCGGCGTGGCTCCCGGCCATCATCAAGCAATCGCTGCCGATGCGGGTTTCGCCTTCGGTCGACATGGCGCGATGAATGGTGACATTCTCGCGAATCACCGTTCGCTCGCCGACGATGACGCGGCCCGGCCGTTCGGGCGGGCTAATATGCTGCGGCAGGCCGCCCAAGACGGCGCCTTCGCCGACGACCACCTCGCGACCGAGAATCGTGTGGCCCTTGATCGTCGTTCGCCCCGCGAGCTTACACCCCTGGCCAATCACCGCGTCCGCCTCGATGACCGAGAAAGGCCCGATCTCGACGCTGGAATGAACGACGGCCCGAGGACTGACGATGGCAGTGGGATGAATCATCACGAGTGGGTCCTCAGTTTTTGCCGTGTGCATTGAGGGTAAGTCGGCGACGTGGCGACGATTGCGGGGCGGCAGGTCGTCGGGCGCCGGCGCAGCGAGTTCGGTCGGGACTCAGCCCGCTAGCGCTTCTATCGGTCATTCCGTTTGTGCGGGCTTAGCGTTTAGCCAAGGATTCGCCCCGCCCCGAACGGGCATCGGACGGGGTCGAATGCTGGCGCCGAGGACGCCCACGCCCCCCGAATGGGGAAGATTTTGAACGCAAGTGCTTGATCAATCTGGAGTAAAGTCTTCTGCCCCTGGGCTCACCGGCGTGGCTGACGTTACAATGACAGACGCAAAAAGGAGCTAGCTTTGCGGCTATCCCCAATTCCATTGCGGTCGACCGCACATCACGACCACATTGTCCCCTGGCGGCGAATGCCATGTCTGACGTAGTAAAACTCTATGACGAAGCTGACAAACTAAAAGCGGAAGGCAAGCTCGACGAGGCCGTCGCCAAGCTGGAACAGGCCGTGGCCGAAGACGATTCGTACGCTCTGGCTCACTCGGCCCTCGCGGTGGTGCTGCAGCGACTCGGCCGGCACGAAGAGGCGATCAAGCACGCCGTCCGGGTGACGGAGTTGGAGCCGGGCGACCCCTTCAGCTTCACCGCCCTCAGCGTGACCTACCAACGGGCCTACGCCGGCACGAACGAGATGGGCTACATCCGCCTAGCCGAAGACGCGATGGAGCGGAGCCGCGTGATGGGGCAGCATCGGCATTAACCGCAGCCGCCGATCAATAGCCGCCGATCAACGACCGGCCGGAGCGGAGTTCGGAAGATTAACCACCAAAGCACGAAGATCACCAAGAAGTACGAAGGACGCAAGGAAACGGAGCGAAAAAACCAAGCGACGAAGCCAGATCTCCTTGATCCTTTTCTTCCTTCTCTTCCTTGGTGCGTCTTTGTGCCCTTCGTGTCTTGGTGGTTCGTTTTTTTCGCAGTTCCAGAGGGTCGTTGACCCGCTGCTGCTTCTAGCTCCGCGTCGGCGCCGCGCCGTTCTCTTCCGCTTTCGCGCGCTCGCCTGTCGGAGCGGCCGAAGCGACCGGATCCTCGCCCGCCAACCGCGCCAGGCTCTCGGGGATATCGACCCCGCCGATGTCCCGCATCACCTGCAGCATCGGGGGCAACGTCCCCGACATTTTGTGGAGGAAGTCGGCCGTATTGGAACGCCCGTTGGCGCCGCCGCCGTTCTCCCACACGACGATCTTGTCGAATTTGATGTTGCTGATCGCCTTGGCGCTCGACTCGGCCAGCGTGTCCAGATGTTCGAGCATCATCAGCTGGAACGCCTCCTTGGCGCCGCCGCACGCTTCGACGATCTGCTTGAGGCCCTCGCCCTTCTTGGCGAGGATTTCGTACTGGCCGCGGGCCTCGGCTTCGAGCTTCGCGTAAATCGCGGCCGCCTCGCCCTCGGCCTCCAGCCGACGCTTGTCGGCTTCGGCCTCGGCATCGACCAGGATGCGGGCCTTCTGGGCCTTAGCCGGGGCTTCGAGCTTCGCCCGCTCTTCGGCTTCGACGCGCTCGGCCTGAGCCAAGGCCGCCTTGGCCATGGCACGGTTCTGAGCCTCGACCACAGCCGCTTCAGCTTCGCGCTTCTTCACTTCGCCGCGCTGGTAGGCCTCGGCCTTCTGCACCAACAACGTCGCCTGCGACGCCGCCACTTTCGCCTCGGCGACGTTTTCGCCGTCGACCGCCTTGGCGTTGGCGTCGGCGACCGAGATACGCATCAGCTGCTCGGCCTCTTTCACCTGCATGTCGCGCTGGTAAGCCGCAGTCTGCTCGCCGACGGTCTGCTCCTTGACGAGCTCAGCTAATCGCACCGCTTGCTCGCGCTGTGCCTCGCGAGTGCCGATTTCTTTGAGCTTCGTGGCGCTGGCAACCTGAATCGCCTTCTCGCGATCGGCGTCGGCGACGCGGACTTCACCGAGCTTTTCTTGGTCGGCCACGTCGCCGCGAGCCTGCTGAATCGCCTGCGACGCCGCCTTTTTGCCGATGGCGTCGATGTAGCCGCTCTCGTCGGTAATGTCGGTGATGTTGACGTTGATCAGCACGAGGCCGATCTTCTTGAGTTCCGGCTCCACCGAATTCTGAATGTGCTGCAGGAACGTGTCGCGGTTGCGATTAATATCCTCGATCCCCATGGAGGCGATCACTTGCCGCAATTGGCCGAAGATGATTTCCTCCGCCTGCTTGCGAATTTCCTGCGTCGACAGGTCGAGCAGGCGAATCGCGGCGTTGGTCATCACGTCGGGCTGCGTGCCGATGGCGACCGTGAAGACGCTCGGGACGTTGACGCGGATGTTCTCGATCGAGAGAGCGCCTCGGAGCGGAATTTCGATCTGGATCGGTTCGAGGCTCAGGTAGCGATAGTCCTGGATGAGCGGCAACACGATGCTGGCGCCGCCGTGGACCGTTTTGGCCGTGCGGCCCGTGCCGGTGAACCCGCCGAAGACGACCAGCACCTGATTGCTGCCGCAGCGACGGATGGTCGACTTCAGGAAGCCCATCAACATCATCAGGATGACGATGACCGCCACGACCATGAGGATGGGGTAGACGTATCCCCAGGCCTTGTCCATGTCATCCGTTATCTGCGCTAAAGCAAAGTAGTTGATGCTCATTGATTTCTCGCTATTTGTGTTCGGTCGGCTTGAGCCGAAATTCGTCTGTGGATCGCCTCCGACTACGCTTGCGCCAGCTGCGGTTCCCGCGCGACGCATACCGTGTCGGAATTGACGATCTCCGTAATGATCACTTCTTCGCCCGTTCGCAGGCGATCGACTTCGCTGGTGATCGCCTGATATTCGACTGTTCTGTCTTGTAAGCGAAACGTCACCTTCCCAAGTCCGTCGCGGTTGGCAGGGATCGGCACGTAAACCGTCGCCGGCAAGCCGATGGCCCGCCGAATATTCTCGTTGCCTGAATGCTGGACCTTGTAAACCTGCTTGAACAACCAATAGACGCCGTACATCGCCGCGGCGCCGACCAAGAGGCCGATCACGACCGACTGGACGTCGTTCATGCCGCGGGCCTGCGCCGTCTTCCCGGCAAGCCCGAAAAACGTTACCGCCGCTCCTAGCGTGCGCAAGGATAGCATTTCATAGAACCAGTGGGCCCCCGGATGCCCCATGTCGGCGTCGCCCGCCTCGGTCCAAGTCGGATGACTGTGCGCGTGGTCGACGTCGCCCGAGAGATCGCCCGACAAATCGCCGTGAGGCACGTCGGCGCCGCCCGAAAAATCGGCGCCATCGGCGCCATCGGCGCCGGCGACGTCGGCGTCCCCGCCGTCGCCCATTCCCAACGCCATCAGCACCAGCTGAAACGCAAGGACCGTCCCGCCGATAATTGCGGAGTACAGAAAGATTGCATCAACCATGTTCGCGCCCCTACTGCGGCAAGAATGAATGCGGCACTGCCGACGATTGTAGCCGTTTCAAGGAACCGCCGCGAATTCCGCTGCGATCGCACCGCATTCACGCCTGCCTATTCGCCGACGCGCCGCGTCTCTTGGCGAGATTCTGGCCAAGCAAAGAGTAGCTTACGGGCGCCGTTTCTGTGGAAAGCGGCGGAAATGGCCGGTTTTCACGCCGCGGGAGGCTTTCACGGAGTTGAAACGCGAAATCGGCTTCGGAGAGGACTCCACAACCATGTCTACAGCTTCGTTGGAACGTCTTATTCCAAGCCATTAATGGTCAGCTGCGACGTCCGCGCCTTCTCCGCCTCGGTCGGCAGCAATCGCGACGGGACGGTAGAACGGAAGAAGCCGGTGTCGGCCGCCTGAAGACGCTGGATCGCCTGCTCGACCGTTTCATCCTTTTCAAGCTGAATGTGAAACGGCGCGTTCCAGACGCGGCGTCGCTTCCAGACCGATTGATCGTCGACCAGCAACTCCAGTTCGAAGACGCGCTCCTGGTAGCTCGCCTTCTCCGTGTCGAAGCCGCGGCCGAACATCCGGTACTCGATGTCCTTTGATTCGCCGGGGGTGGCGCGCCCAACGAGCTTCTTGTTGGAGTTATCAACTACTTTGAAGCCGGCGTCGGTCAGCGACTTCTTCAACTGGTCTTCCGCCGTTTCGCCGTTGGGGCTTGTCATGTCGAACGAGACTTCCAGCTGCACCGACACTTCGTCGCCCGGCTTCAGTGCGAGTTCCTTCTCCTTCACCGGCTTCACCGCCGCATGCGGCAGCTTGAACGGCAAGATCGCCATCGAATCGCGGCCCATGTCGCTGAGGACGTACCAGACGCGCCCCGCGAGCGGCACGACGGTTTCGGCCTGGTGGTTGTAGGTCCACACCGTCATCTGGCTGGGGAGGTGAATGAGTTCCTGGCCGCCGACGAGGACGTGCTCTTCGTCGACCCAGCAGATTCCCAGATCCCAGCGCGAATTGCCGGCGTAGGCGTCCATCACCTTCTCGCCGGTGGTCGCGTCGTAGACGTCGACGCCCGATTTCCCCGTCGCGGCGAGCAACTTGCCGCTGGGGCTGAACGCCACCTGACGATTGAAGCCGTGATCCATCTTGATGCGGGTGAGAAGTTCGCCGCTCGCCGCGTCGTGGATCGACATCCCCTTGTCCGTGCCGATGACGAACTGCTTGCCGCCGGGGCTGTACGACGGGGCCTTCATCCCGTCGCCCATGATCTGGTATTCGCCGCTCGGTCCGTCGACGTTCCAGACGGTCAGCCCGCGGCGATCGATCGTCATCAGCCGGCCGTCGTCGAGCCACCCAAGCCACTCGACCTTGCCATTGTGAACGTCGTCGCCGGAGACCTGCCAGCTGTTGAGATGCTTGAGTTCCTTGCCGCCGACTTCCCAGAGTTGCACCGGCCCGTCAATGAACGTCTCCGCTTCGCTGATCGTGGCGAGCCGCTTGCCGTCGGGAGAAATGGCGATCTTTTGCAGTTTGCGCGGACCGCGGACGACGCCGGTCATCCGGCCCGATTGTAAGTCGCAGAATTCGATGCGCGACTCGTCTTCTTGCGGGCCCAAGCGCTGCTGATGGGCCACCGCCGCGGTCGTGCCCCCTTTGGCGAACGACAACCCGGCGACATGCTCGTGAAAGTCGGTCTTTGGGTTCAAACCGACTGGTTTTGGGTTCCAAGCGGCCTCGCCCGCAGGCGCCGGATCGGGCTTGAAGCCACCCTCGCTCCCGCCGAGGGGCACGATGCGCCGAATACCGTTGAGGTTCACTCGCGCCAGTTTGTCCTTCGACACGCCTGCCAGGGCGCCAATCGTCGGATCGTACGGTCGAAGTTCATCCTCATCGGCCTCCGCCATCGAACCATCTTCGAGGCGGATGTATGCTTTCACGAAGGGGCCCTCGCTAAATCCGACGACGACGCCGCGTTGCCAGTTATCAGCGGCGAACGGCTTCACCTCGACTTCGTCCCCTTCGTTAAACTGCGGGGCATCGTCATCGCCTCGTCTGCCTATGGCACGACGGTGGCGTCGCATCGCGTCGCGCATCTGCGAACTTCGCGAACGCGAGTCTGTTATGTCGCGCCCCATATCAGGCGCGCCGCCGATGCCGTCATCGTCTGGCTGAAAAGGATTGTCGGCGTCAGCCGCACCGCCGTTGCGGCGCCGCTTCATTTCCTCCTTGAGATACGCTTGATCGTCTTTGCTCAGCTTCGCGAGCGGCAGCGAAACCCGCTTGCCGTCGGGCCGCTGGAGCTTCACTTGGCCCTCGACGATTTCGAGGAAGTCAGCCTCGATCTTGAACTTGCCGGTGGCGTCGGTCCAGGTGCGCGTCTCGGCGTGCACTGGGCTGAGCCATGCGGAACAAAAGGCCAAGGCGACGAGAAACAGTGTCGGCAGGAATTGACGATACATAGCCCAATATCCTGGATCGAATCTGAACGTGGAATAAATGAAGAGCGAGCACGCGACGCCGGTAAATACGCTGCGGTAGCGCGTACGCCGGCGCGAACGTTCCTGGCAGTATAAACTTGCCCCGCAGAGCCGTCACTCTGATTTTGGGTGCCACTGGCATCCTGCCAGTGAGAAGTGCCGAGCGAGTACCCACTTCTGCACTGGCAGGATGCCAGTGGCACCCGTTTGACAGGGAGATTAGCCGAGCTTTTTTAGCGCCGCTTGGGCCGATTCGATGAGGCCCCGCGTTTCGACAAGCTTCTCGCGCTGCTGCTGCACGACGTCGGCGGGGGCGCGGCTGACGAAGTTATCGTTCGAAAGCTTCGCTTCCATCGACTTCACGAAACCTTCCCACTGCTCGATCTGTTTGGCGAGCCGTTTCTTCTCGGCGTCGACGTCGATGAAGCGGCTGACGTCGAGGTGGACTTCGATCGGACCGCGAGCGCCGGTCACCTGGCTCGATGCGGCCGTCTCGGGCGCCACGGCTTTCGGCCCCCAGGCGAGCGCCGTCGCCTTGGCCATTTGCAGGAAGTAGGGCGCCATTGGTTCGAGTAGCTTCGCGGTCGCCTCGTCGCAGCGGACGGTGAACTCGACAGCTTCGCGGGGGGCGATGTTCTGCCCCATCCGCAATTCGCGCACGGCGCCGAGCACCGCCTGGAAGTCGGCGAACTGCGTTTCAATGGTCGCATCGATGCGCGACGCATCCGCCACCGGCCAATCGGCGATGCACACACTGACGGCCGCGGCTCCGCTAGCATGCGAACCGGCGGGCGTCAGCCCCCGGTCTTCCACCACCTGCCCCAGCAGTTGCCAGACCTCTTCCGTCAAGAACGGCACCATCGGATGCAACAATCGCAAGAGCGCATCGAGCACGTGCGCCAGTACCCGCTGCGCGATGCCGCGCTGCTCCGGCACGCCAAAGCGGGCCTTCGTCATTTCGACGTAGTAATCGCAGAAGTCGTTCCACGCGAAGGCATACAGTAGCCGCGCCGCGTCAGCGAAGCGATAAGCCTCGATCGCCTCCGTCACTTCGCCGGTGACGGTCGCTAAGCGGGACAACAGCCAGCGGTCTTCTAGGGTGAGGTCGAGCGCGCCGGGGCCGGGACGGCCCGGCTCGCTAGCCGTTTTGTTGTAGTCGCTGAGGTTCATTAGCGAGAAACGGCTCGCATTCCACAGTTTGTTGCAGAAGCGGCGGCCGAGTTCGAAGCGGTCGCTAACGACGGCGCCGCGCGGTAACGCTTGGTCCTCAGCCGTGCCGTGCGACTCGGCCCACTGCGTCCGGAACGGCTTGCCGCACTTGTCGCACTCGATCCGCACGAGCGTGCGATTCTTCTTCGTCTGCGCGATCAGCGACTGGCAATGGGGGCATTCGAATTCCACCGGCATCCGCACGTCTTGCGTTTCGGTGGCGAGGTACGCCAGCCCAAACCGCAGGGCGTCGGCGCCGAACTTCTCGACGACGTCGAGCGGGTCGACGCCGTTCCCCTTCGACTTCGACATCGTCTCGCCGTAGCCGTCGAGAATTTTGGGGTGAATGTAGACGCTGGAGAACGGGACCTCGCCCATGTTGTAGAGGCCGGCCAGCACCATCCGCGCGACCCAGAGGGTGATGATGTCGCGGCTCGTGACCAGCGCGGTCGTGGGGTAGAAGGCTTTGAGTTCGGGCGTTTGCTCGGGCCAGCCTAGGGTGGAGTGGGGCCAGAGGGCGGAGGAGAACCAGGTGTCGAGGACGTCTTCCTCTTGCTTCAGGAAGTCTGAAAAGTGGAAGTCGAAAGCAGCAGATGTGGCTTCCTCAAACCCCGGAACCTCTCTCAATACACTAGAGGTGGGTTGCCCTGGTTTAACCAACTTCATCTTATAGCTATCGTGGAATTCCTTCAGAGCGTTGAGCGCATCATCAGTTCGCTTATCAGACGAACAGAGCCGAATCTTCCACGGCTCAATGGCCTCAATCACGAATGCGTCAGCACTAATGCCACATGCTGTGAGGTATTTGGTTAACGCAGCAATCGCGTCGCTCTGTTCTTTCGCTTCCTTAGCTTTGTAGTGCTCATCGACGATTCCAACTGAGGTGGTGATGGCTTCCCACACTGGGATCCGGTGCCCCCACCACAACTGCCGTCCCACCGGCCAGTCTCGCTTCTCGCCAAGCCAATCAAGGTATGTCTTCCCATACCGCTCCGGCGTGATCTTCACCCGACCGTCGCTCACCGCATCCATCGCCGACTGGGCCAGCTCGTCCATCTTCACGAACCACTGGTCCGCCAGGTAAGGCTCGATTGGCGTCTTCGAACGATCGCTATGCGGCAGCTCGATCTCGCGGTCTTCGCGATCCTTCTCGGGATCGAAAAGGCCGAGCGCTTCCATGTCGGCGATCACCGCCGCCCGCGCGGTGGTGTGCATTTTGAGGCCGCAGTACTTCTCCGGCACGCCATCGTTAAGCGTGCCGTCGGGGTTCATGATGTTGATCGCCCCGAGTTCCGGGTGACGCTGGCCGACGGCGTAGTCGTTCTCGTCGTGAGCTGGCGTGATCTTCACGCAGCCCGAGCCGAGCTCCGGCTTCGCCCATTCGTCGGCGATGAGCGGAATCTGCCGGCCGGTGAGGGGGAGTTCGAGCATGACGCCGCGATTGGCCATGTCGCGGAGCGTTTCGAGATGCGGGAGCATCCGGGCGCGGCGTTCGAGGAGGAGGTCGGCTTGTTCGTTGAGGGGGCCGCGCTCCTTGTCGGTCGCGGCTAACATTTTTTCGCGAAGTTCGGCTTGGACTTTGTCGAACGCCGCCGCCGGGTCGGGGTGAACCGCCACGGCTGTGTCGCCCAGCATCGTTTCGGGGCGGGTCGTCGCGATGGTGACGAACTCCGGTTCGCCCTGCTTCCACTTAGCATCCTTCACCACCGGATACTTGAAGTGCCAGAAGTGGCCCTTCACCGGTTCCTTAAACACTTCGTCGTCGCTGACGGCGGTCTGGAGATAGGTATCCCAATTCACGAGCCGCTTGCCGCGGTAGATTTTTCCATCCTTGAACAGATTGAAGAACGTCTCGCGGACGGCCCGCGCGCAAGTCTCGTCGAGTGTGAACCGCAGCCGTTCCCAATCGCAACTGCAGCCGATCTGCTTCAGCTGGCCGATGATTCGCTTCTCGTACTGGGCTTTCCACTCCCAGATTTTTTCGATGAGTCCTTCGCGCCCCAGGTCGTGCCGCGAGAGTTTTTGCTCTTCGAGCAGCCGCCGCTCGACCACCGCCTGCGTGGCGATCCCCGCGTGGTCGGTCCCCGGCATCCAGAGGGCGTTGAACCCCTGCATCCGCTTCATCCGAATGAGGATGTCCTGCAGCGTGTTGTTGAACGCGTGGCCGAGGTGGAGCGCCCCCGTGACGTTCGGCGGCGGGATGACGATCGTGTACGGCGGTTTTACATTTCCAGCCGCGTCCTTGGCGCCAGGCTCGGCGTGGAAGTAGCCGCGCTCTTCCCAGACCTTATACCAACGGCGCTGGGCGCCTTCGTGGTCGTACTGCGAGGGAAGTTCGCCGCCGGCGGAGAGGGAATCGTCGCTCATATCGTCGTGCTTTTGCTTATTTTCTTCTTTGCGCCTTCGCGCCTTTGCGTGAGACTTATTCCAGAAGATTCTCACGCAAAGGCGCAAAGGCGCAAAGGGGGAAACGCCATGGGGGAGAAATGGGCGGCTACCGAGGCGATTGGGCGGCCGGCAGCTAACCTTCGTCCTTACAAAGCTTGTACTCAATGCTGTCGACCAGCGCCTGCCAGCTTGCCTCGATGACGTTTTCGTGAACGCCGACCGTTCCCCAGGTCGCGTCGTCGTCGCGGCTCTCGATCACCACCCGCACGCTGGCCGCGGTGGCCGCTTCGCTGTTGATGACCCGCACCTTGTAATCGACCAGGTGCATGTCGGCGAGGTTCGGGTAGTGCCCGCTGAGCGCCTTCCGTAGCGCCGCGTCGAGGGCGTTCACCGGGCCGTCGCCTTCGGCCACTTCCAGCCGCACCTCGTCGCCGACCTGCAGTTTGATCGTCGCCTCGGTGATCGGTTCGCCGCCGCGGCGTTCGACGAGCGAGCTGTACTTCAGCAACTCAAAGTGGGGCGTGAAGGTCCCGGCGAGCCGCTTCACCAGCAGCTCAAACGACGCCTCGGCCGCCTCGAACTGGTAGCCGCGGTTTTCCATTTCGACGATCTGCTGCAGCACCCGATCCATCAGTTCGCGATCTTGGGCGAGGTTGTGCTTGGTGGCCAGCGCGATGATGTTCGAGCGCCCCGACAACTCGCTTACTAAGATGCGGCGTTCGTTCCCGACCGCGGCCGGATCGATGTGTTCGTAGCTGCGGGCCGCCTTCGCGACGGCATGGACGTGCATGCCCCCCTTGTGGGCGAACGCACTGGCGCCGACGAACGGTTGGCCGTTGCGGAAATTCATGTTCGCGATTTCGTAGACGTAGCGCGAGAGCTCGGTGAGGTGCTGCACGTCGTCGCCGCCGAGAACCTTGTACCCCTTCTTCTTGAGCGCCAGATTGCCGATCACTGAAACAAGATCCGCGTTGCCGCAGCGTTCGCCCAGCCCGTTGACGGTTCCCTGAACATGCACCGCCCCGGCGTTCACGGCTGCCAATGAATTGGCAACCGCCAGCTCGCAATCGTTGTGGCAATGAATCCCCAACGGCACGTTGACGGTAACCGACGCTTCCTTCGTGATTCGCTCGATCTCCTCCGGCAGACTCCCGCCGTTGGTGTCGCACATCACGATCAGCTTCGCTCCCGCCTTCGCCGCGGCGCGAATCGTCTCGGCGGCGTATTGCGGATTGGCCTTCCAGCCGTCGAAAAAATGCTCGGCGTCGTAGATGACCTCGCGTCCCTCGCTCACGAGATAGGCGACCGTCTCGCTGATCATCGAGAGATTTTCCTCGAGCGACACGCCGAGCACTTCGGTCGCGTGAAAATCGCTCGTCTTGCCGACGATCGTCACTACCGGCGTCTTCGCTTCGAGGAGGCACTTCATCCCCGGATCGTCGGCCGGCTTCATCCCGCGCCGCCGCGTCATGCCAAAGGCGCAGAGCTTCGAACGCTGGAGGGGCTCGGCGGCCAACCGCTGAAAGAACTCGGCGTCCTTCGGGTTCGAGAGGGGGTAGCCCCCCTCGACGAAGTCGAACCCCAATTCGTCCAACCGCCGCGCGATGAGGATCTTGTCCTCGAGCGAAAAGCTTACCCCCTCGCCCTGGGCCCCGTCGCGCAGCGTTGTGTCATAGATTTGGATGTGCATGTGGAAGCTTTCAGCGTTCAGCTGTCAGCGTTCAGCCAATGCAGTCTTGCTGACTGCTGATCGCTGAATGCTGACCGCTATTAACAAAAAAACCCTGGGGCCTTTCGGCCTCAGGGTTCTGGTAAATCGAAGGTTTCGATCATCAACCCCTAAGGCCGGACCTCCCGAATAATAATGCCGATCGCGACGATGCCTTGCGGCATCGGGTGAATCGTCGAAAGCGGCTGCTTTGCGGGCATTACAGGAAATCAAGGTCCAACAAGGTTGAGTCACTAAAGAATAAGGCCGAATCGCAGCCCTGTCAAATTGGCGGGTTCAACGGGGCGTGAGCCTTTTGCTTAGCAAGTCTCCACGGCATTGAGCGACGCCAGCGGCAAAAGGTTCGCGTCCCCTCGCCTCCCAGCCCGACGCCTACGCGCTCGCCGCCCGCTTGCCGTGATCTTCTAGACCGTCGTCCTCCTCAACCTCTTCGTCATCCCACTCCGATTCTTCCTCCTCGCCTTCCTCCCATAGCTCTTCCTCGCTCTCCTCTTCAGCCTCTTCGCTTTCCTCTTCTTCGTCCCACTCCTCGTCGTCGTCCGCCTCCTCTTCCGCTTCCTCTCCGTCGTATTCCTCTCCCTCTTCGGCGGCCGCTTCGTCCTCTTCCCACTCAGCGTCGCCTTCAGCCTCCTCGACTTCTTCCGCTTCTTCCTCTTGGGCGTCGCGACCGAGCCGGATGCCGCGCCCCTTCGTCGGTGGCGCTTCGTCTTCCAGATCGCTTGGCTCATCGACGCCGGGCAGAATCTTCGTCGTCCGCCGCTGCTTCGGCTGGACGTTGGCCGCCGTCAACGGTTGCGGCGGCGCGTCGAGCGCAGCCGCGGCCGCCGGCGCCTCGCCGTTGGCATCCGCCTTGTTCGCGGTGGCCATCGCTTCCCAATCTTCGATCGTGATCGCCACTTCGCGGGCCAGCGAACCGTTGTAC
>JBGSMO010000367.1:0-6015 GCA_041740115.1 Pirellulales bacterium | reverse complement strand
CCGGGCCGTCGGGGGGCGGCGGCGCGGTGGACGCATCGTCGCCGAGCGTCGACGTGGGACCGCCGGGGCCGAGTGGGAACATCACCTTTTGCCGCTCGCCGTCGACGACATCGCCGCTGCTGAGGAGACGGAGCTCCTTGTTGACCATCACCAACAGGGCGTGGATGAACGCCACCAGCATCGGGCCGACGAGGATGCCGACGGGGCCGAGGGCCTTCACGCCGCCGAGGACGCTCATCAGCGCCAGCAGGGGATGGAGATTTGATTGACCGTGAAGCACCAGCGGTTTGATGAGGTTGTCAATCGTCGACACCACGCCGCCGCAATAGACGGCGAGCAGGATCGCCGTCAATGGATCGCCAGTCACGATGACGCCGTCAACGACGCGCTCCTGGTAGAGGTAAATCCAAATGCAGGTCGGAATCCAAACGCCAGCGGCGCCGACGAACGGGACGACCGACAGCACCATCGTGGTCATCATGAGCAAGAAGATCGGGCCGCCGGGAGTGAGAGCGAAGTAGAAGCCGACGCCGGCGAGTAATCCTTGGACGACGGCGGCCGCCAAGACGGCGAGGACGACGGCGCGGCTGACGTTGGAAAACTTATCGAGCAATTCGCGCTCGTACTCGTTGTCGAGCGGCGAGAGTCGCATCATCGTGTGGATCATCGCCGGACCGTCGGCGAGGAAGTAATACAGCGCCAAGATCATGATCAACAGGCCGAGCAGCGTGCGGAGCACTCCGTCGAGCGTGTCGAACAAAACGCCGCTGATGAAGCCAAACGCGATGTCAAAGAGATCTTTCGTCGTGAAGGGCTTTTTCGCCGGTGGAATTGTCCTGGAAAGGTCGGGGGCGGCCGTGGGGGGCGCAGCGGCGATGTCGACTTCAGGCGTCTCCACGACGGGCGGGGTTTGAAGTTCGACCTGCGGCTGCGGATCGGATTCCACTGGCGCTACCGCGACCGCTCCGCTTGCCAACGCCTCCGCATCTTTCTCGACTGACTGCGGCACCATCTGTTCGTAGAATTGCACGAACGGTTGGGCTGCATTCTCGATCTTGGCGATGACCCGCTTTTGGTTTTCGGGGACGCGGAGGTAGTTAAAGACCTGCCGACCTTCGAGATAGGCGTTCCAGCCGACCCATGCCGTCGGTAATAGCACAACGAGCAAGATGAGGAATGTCGTCACGAGCGCCGAAAGCCGCAGGCGGCCCGGCAGGCGATCGCGAACCCAGACGTGCATCGGCTTGAAGACGACGACCAATACTGCCGCCAGGAAGAGGGGCAGCACGAATTGGGCCATCACCTTGAAAAACATCGCGGCGATGAACGCCAGAATGGCGACCAGAACGATAAACGAAACGACGCGCGGCACGGCCGGCTCCTTGGGGGCTGTCAGCTATCGGCTTTCGGCTGTCGGCTGTCGGCCATTCAGTTTTTTCTGGCGTGAGCCGATGGCTGATAGCCGACGGCCGAATAGTTCATTCTATGGGTTTCTTCGCCGGGCCCTAGAGCAGCTTGGCGAAGCGTCGAGCGGGATGTAGGGGTTGCGACGGCGTTTGGCGCGGGATTGGCGTGGGCTCGCGCTCCGCTGGCGCGTCGCGGCTAATGGGGGGACGGGGATTCTGGTATGTTGGAGATGGGCGGCGTCGGCATCGACGAAGCTTGCCGTTAGCCCCGGACGGGGCGGCATGATGTAGCCAGTGGCGTTAGCCCCTGGTTATTTGGCGACGACGTTCCAGAGCCCCGAAGGGGCGACACAGTTCTCAAAACGGAGCGCAGGCGCGAACGATTTCGCCCCGATGGGGCTGAGGTTGAAACGCGGCCCGCATCCAGGGGCTGGCGCCCCTGGCTACATGATTTCGCTCCTCCGGAGCTTTAGAATATCTAGGCATGATCAGCATTGTCATCCCGGTGTTCGACGAAGAGGGGACGCTTGAGCAGCTTCATCATGAGCTGCGCGAAGTCGGCGTCGCGCGCGGGTACGAATTGCAGATCATCTTCATCGACGACGGATCCCGCGACCGATCGTGGTCGGTCATCGAGCGACTGGCGACGGCCGATCCGCGGGTGTTGGGGATTCGCTTCCGGCGGAACTTCGGCAAGGCGGCGGCCCTAAGCGCCGGCTTCGATGCGGCCCAGGGCGAAGTTATCGTCACGATGGACGCCGACTTGCAGGACAGTCCGGCGGAGATCCCGAAGCTGCTCGCGGTCCTCGACGGGGGCGCTGACGTCGTGAGCGGCTGGAAGCGCGAGCGGCATGACCCTTGGCATAAGCGATATCCGTCGTTGGTCTTTAACTCACTTGTCGGCAAGCTGACCGGCGTGCATTTGCATGATCACAACTGCGGGCTGAAGGCGTATCGCCGCGATGTGATTCACGAAATACGGCTGTACGGCGAGCTCCACCGATTCGTCCCGGTGTTGGCGGCGGCCCGCGGGTTCAAGATCGGCGAGACGGCGGTCGAGCATCGGCCGCGACTCTCGGGCGTCTCGAAGTACGGGTGGACGCGGATCCCGAAGGGGATGCTCGACCTGCTGACGGTGCAATTCATCACGCGCTACGGGCAGCGACCGCAGCATTGGCTCGGCTCGGCGGGGCTCATCTCACTGATGATGGGCGCGCTGGGCATGTTTTACCTCGCGTTCATCTGGTGCTGGTCGCGCATGCCATGGCAAGGCGCGGAAGAGGCGGTTCACCTGCACGAAACGGCGGCAATTTTCTACTCGATGACGATGTTGTTGTTGGGATCGAATTTGCTGGCGATGGGATTCGTCGCGGAAATGCTGGCGGCTTCGATGTCGCGGCAGCGGGATGAGTTTTCGATTGCCGAGTACACGTCGCCGCGCGAGAAGTCGCTGACGTCGACGGCAACGCCCGCGTCGGCGAGTAAGCCACCCCGCCAGGAGCACGACGCCTGATGACCGAGGTTGCCGTCGACCCCACCCGCCGACTTCGCTGGGGCGTCTACGCCTTGTTGATCGCGCTGGCTGCGGGCGAAATGTCGGGGCGGCTGCTGGCGGTGAACGCCGTCAATCGGCAGGAACTTGAAGCGAGCCGCGTGAGCCAGCGGCTCGCCGCGGCGGAGAAGGGGTTTCGGGCCGAGGGAGTGAGCGAGGAGACGCTCCGGGCCAAGCTGGCCGCGGCGAAGCAGTTGATCGAACGCGAAGAGCGTCGGCAGCGGCCTTTCTTGAGCGGCAACGATCGGAGCCGGTGGCTCGCGATTCGGGCGCTAGCCGAGTCGGGGACCTTCGAGATCGACGAATACATGGATGTCCACGTCTGGAACACGATCGACATGGTGAAGCATCGGGGCCGCGACGGCGAGACGCATCTCTATTCCAGCAAGCCGCCGCTGTTGATCGTAATGCTCGCTGGCGAATACTGGGCGATCAACAAGGTCACGGGATGGACCCTGGCCGACAATCCGTATGAAGTCGGCCGGCTGATGCTGTTCACGGTGCAGGTGCTGCCGACGCTCTTGATGCTCGCGATTATCGCGAGCCTGGCGGAGCGGTTCGGGAAGACCGACTGGGGCCGGATTTTCGTCGTCGCCGCGGCGGCGTTCGGGACGTTGCTGACGCCGTTTGTCGCGGTGCTGAACAATCATACGATCGCAGCGGTGAGTGCGGCGGTCGCGCTCTACGCGTTCGTGAATATCTGGTGCGACGGCCAGCAGAAGCTGCGGTGGTATGCGCTGGCGGGCTTGGCGGCGGCGTTCACGGCGGCGAACGAATTGCCGGCGCTGGCATTCTTTGCGCTATTGGCTGTGGCACTGCTCTGGAAGAATTGGCGCATGACGCTGGCCGGCTTTGCGCCGCTCGCCGGGTTGGTGCTCGGGGCGGCGTTTGGGACCAACTACTGGGCTCACGACAGTTGGCGGCCGCCGTATGCGCATCGAAGCGCGACCGATCCAGACGACAACTGGTATCACTACAGCTACACGCTGGGCGGCAAAGAGCGGCAGAGTTATTGGCTTGATCCGCAGGGGATCGATAAGGGGGAGCCGAACAAACTGGACTATGCGTTTCACTGCTTCGTGGGGCACCACGGCATCTTTTCGCTCACGCCGGTGTGGCTGCTGAGCGCGTGGGGAGGGTGGATCTGGCTGCGGCGCGGGACGACTGAGGAGCGGCAGCTGACGGCGGGGATTGCGCTGCTGACGGTGGTGGTGCTAACATTTTATATCGGGCTGCGCCCGCAGATTGACCGCAACTATGGCGGGATGACGAGCGGATTGCGGTGGCTGTTTTGGCTGGCGCCGTTGTGGTTGGCGGTGATGTTGCCAGCGGCGGATCGACTCTCGCAGTGTCGGCGGGGGATGTCCGTGGCGCTGGTGCTGCTGACGTTCTCCGTGCTGTCGGCGAGTTATCCGACTTGGAATCCTTGGACGCAGCCTTGGATTTATAACTGGCTGCAGAGTTGCGGGTGGCGCGGATTTGTATGAGTTGCTATTAGCTGTCATTCTGAGCGCAGCGAAGAATCTGGAAGCTCGTTTGGCGCGCTAGATCCTTCGCTGCGCTCAGGATGACAGTCGATTGCCGCTGCTATTTGACGAGCTCTTGCGGCAATCCGAGTGCATCCCACGTTGCCGGCAGCGGCGCCACGACATCGACCGGTGCGCCGGTCATTGGATGACGAAATCCGAGTTGGCGGGCGTGGAGGGCGATCGGGCGGTCGCGTTCATCGAGCCCCGGATTGCCAAAGCGTTGCGTGCTGCCGTACTGAGAATCGCCGACGACAGCGTGGCCGCGCGAGGAGGCCTGAATGCGTATCTGATGGGTGCGGCCCGTTTCGAGTTCGATCTCGAGCCAGGCGCCGGTCGGGCCTTGCCAGATGACGCGGTAGTGGAGGACGGCGTGCTTGGCGGCGGGGTGATCCTCTGCGACGACTTCGGCTTGGGCCATGCCGTGGCGTTTGTGGAGGAAGTCGCGCCAGGTTCCCTCGTCGGGCGTGACGACTCCTTCGACGAACGCCCAGTACGATTTGCTGATCGTGCGATCTTCAAACTGCTTTGAGAGCCGTTGCGCGGCGCGGACGTGGCGGGCGAAGACGATGGCGCCAGAGACGGGGCGGTCGAGCCGATGAGGGAGGCCGAGGTAGACGTTGGCGTCGTCGGGCTTCCCTTCGCGCTCGCGGAAGAACTGCTTCACCTGGATTTCGAGGCTGTCGATTCCCGCCGGCGCCTGCGTGAGGACTCCCGACGGCTTGTTGATCACCAGGCAGGGGCCGTCGTCGTAGAGGATGTCGAGCATGAGGCGGCAAATGACGAATGACGAATGACGAATGACGAATGACGAATGACGAATGACGCGCGGAGCCCTATCATCCGTCGGCGGAGGGCGGGTTGCCGAGTTTAGCGACCACTCGGTCGACCAGTCCAGGCGCTAGCCGATTGGCGAAGACCAAGGCGCGGCCGCGCCAGTTGGGGAAAATCTCGTGGCGGCCCCGCTCCAGGGCCCGCACCGTTTGTTCGGCGACGGCGGCGGCGGTGATGGCGGTCGATTCGCCCCACGGCAGGTCGGCTCGCTTGGCGACGAGGTGGTCGAAGAACTCGGTTTCGGTCGTGCCGGGGCTGACAAGGAGCACATCGACGCCGTCGGACGCGAGTTCGGCGCGGAGCGATTCGGTCCAGCCGCGGAGGGCGAATTTGCTGGCGGCGTATTCGCTGTTGAGCGGCAGGCCGCGGTGGCCGATGATCGAGCCGATGTTGACGATGGCAGGCCGCTCGCCCTGCTTGAGGAGCGGGAGGGCGAGACGCGTCAGTTCAACCGCGGCGAAGAAGTTGAGCTCCATCACCTGGCGGAGCGTCGCTTCGTCGCTGCCGGCGAACGGGCCGTGGGCGCTGACGCCGGCGTTGTTGACCAGCACGTCGAGGCCGTGCCATTTTTCGGTCGCCGTTTGGGCAAGCGCGCGGCGGTAGGCGGGATTGGTAAGGTCGCCGGCGAGGAGGATCGCGTCGACGCCTGCCGATTGCCGGCGGCATTGATCCGCGACGACGTGGAGTTCCGACTCGC
>JBGSMO010000315.1:0-3181 GCA_041740115.1 Pirellulales bacterium | reverse complement strand
CCTCGACCTCACCCCCGCCGGCCGCGAAGCCGCCCGCCAACTCGTCCGCTCCCACCGCCTCTGGGAAACCTACCTCGTAAAGCAACTCCGCATGCCGCTCGACCACGTCCACGAACCGGCCCACCGCGTCGAACACTTCATCGGCGACGACATCCGCGAGCAACTCCAACAAGAACTCGACGCCACGGCGACCGATCCTCACGGCCGCGAGATCCCAGAGTGAGCGTCGCCAACTGTCATTCTGAGCAAAGCGAAGAGTCTAGCAGCTCACTCTTCGCCTTATTTCTTCCTCTTCCTTGCGCCTTCGCGCCTTTGCGTGAGATCTATCGCATTCAAGTCTCACGCAAAGGCGCGAAGGCGCAAAGGAAGAACGGGATTAAGAACGCTTTTCGCGTCTCTTGTGCCTTCTCGCGGCAAAGAATTTCCCGCACTACTCAATCAACCCCCGCAGCGTCGCCAAATTAATCTCATCCAAATCCCGCCCCTTCTCCTCCCCCTTCGGCGTCTCCAGATACATCGGCGTCTTCTTAAACCGCTTGTCGTTCATCAAGTGCCGAAACGGCGCCAGCCCCATCTGCCCGCGGCCGATATGCTCGTGCCGATCGACGCCGCTGCCGAACTTCGCCTTGCTGTCGTTCACATGAAACGCCCGCACGAGCTTGACGCCGATCGTCTTATCGAGCCCCTTCATCGTCGCCTTGTACTCGGCCTCCGTCTCCATCGCATAACCGGCCGAGAAGATGTGGCACGTATCGACGCACACCCCGAGCCGCTCCGGATCCGCGACCCCGTCCAGAATCGTCGCCAAATGCTCGAACTTGCATCCCAGACAAGAGCCTTGCCCGCTCGTTGTTTCCAATAGAATCTGCGCCGCCGCTCCCTCAGTCTGCCGATGGACTTCATCCAGCCCCGCCGCAATCCGCGCGAGCCCCAACGCCTCGCTGCTGGTCGTATACGCCCCCGGATGCGCAACGATGTAAGGAATCCCCAGCAACTCCGCCCGCTGCACTTCGACCACCATCGCGTCGATCGACTTCTCCCACAGCGCGTCATCGGGACTCGCCAGATTGATCAAGTAGGAATTGTGCGCAATGGGATGCTTGATCCCCAAATTCGCCAATGCCTCCTGAAACCGCGTCGCCTCCTCCGCCGTAATCGGCTTCCCGGCCCACTGGTTGTTGTTCTTCGTAAACAACTGCACGCAGTCGCACCCGACGCGCTTCGCCGCTTCGACCGCCTTGTAATACCCGCCCGCCATCGACATGTGGGCGCCCAGAATTGCCATCGTTCGCTTTCACCTCCAAATGCATGCTTCCCGCCTCGGCCGCTTCATGGAGCCGCCGCACCCGCCGGCTTCGATTCCGCCCCCTCATTCGCAGCACCCTGCAAGTAATAGGTGAACAACTCTTCGTCCGCGTGCGGTTCCACGACGGCGTCGATCGTCTCACCCTCCGCCTGCAGCTCCACCTTCCACCGCTCTCCCGCGCGAACCACCGCTTCGAAGTGATCGTTTGAATCGAACCGTTCGTCACGCGTCGCTCCTTCGGCCACGATGTTGCCCGCCTCGTCCATCAGTCTGATCTGCGCGGCCACGCGGTCGCCCCCCGGCTTGTCAAACGCCCGAAACCGCACGACAGTTTCCCCCTCGCCCCGTTTCCGCTTCAGCGTGGCGTATCGATCGGTGACGTTCACCGCGTAAACCTGCGGCTGTTCCTTCCCGCGCCGGGCCCAAACCATTGGAAAGCGTTGCGGCGATTTCTCGAAGCGCACCGCGTAGATAGCGTGCCGCGGCTCGTCTCGTTTTGCCGTGGCGGCGCGAGCGACGAACCATCCCTCGTCCAACCTATCTTCCGTCGCTTCGGCGGCGCCGGTGAACCGCCACGCCTCGCCGTCCCATACCTCGACCCACGAGTGATTCCCGCTCCCGTCCGACCACAACGGCGTGCCGACGAACCGGGCCGGAATTCCCAGCGCCCGGCAAGCGTCGATCAACAGAATCGACAACCCCGTGCACGAGGCGCGGCCTGCTTCGATCGATTCGTACGGGCTCTGATTCGCCTTGGGGCGATCGGTCGAGTAGCGGACCTTCACCTCCCCGAAAAGTTGGCGATTGATCGCGGCGGCCGCCTGGCCCGGGTCGTCGATTCCAGCGATCAGCGGTGCAAACCGCTGCCGAAAGTCGCCGCGCCAATCGTCGCGACGTTCGTCGATGTTGGCGTAAGGCAGGACGTCGTTAAGAAAAATCTCGGGCGGCACCCGCTCGCGCCACGGCGCTTCCCGCCACGCCTCGTAAGCTAACCTGACGTTCTCGAGCAGGAACTTGGTCGACAGGGTCTGCAGATCGCTCTCCGGCATGTTCGCCACGAGAAACGCCATCCCTTCGCGCTGGTCGACCGGCGTCTGGGCGAGCGCCGCTTCAATCGCCGGTCGATTCTCGCCGGCCGCTGCCAGCGCCTTGGTCGCCTCCGCTTCCCAATCAGCGCCGCGGACTGCCGAAACGTCGGCCGCCGCCAGCATCCATAAGCTGGCAACGCACAGGCAGGGGCGTACTAAGTGCATGGTTCACCGCTCCTCGAACAAGTGAAGATCGCTAAACTAGATTCGTCTCGAGCAACGCGGCGTCGCGACGAAGGGGTCCTCATCGTAAGGCGCCGCCGCCGCTTCCACAAATCTCAGGCCTCCGCTGTGCTGCCGCAATCATCCATGCTGAAGGCCGGCGTCGCCGCGGCGGGCCGTCGCTTGGCCCGTCCGCGCTTCACGCTGCGCGCGATGCTCGTCGCCACCGCGATCTTGTGCATCGTGATGTGGATCTATCTCCACTGGATCGGTCAGCGGCGCACCGCGATCGCCAGCGGCTATGTCACCTCCGTGCCGATTCTCGATGCGGCAGGCGCCGAACCGCGACCCCCGTGGCTCCTCGGCCTCTTCGGCGAACCAGGCCACTCGCTGCTGATCGTCCACGGTTACGACGAAGCAGTGTGGCTGCAAGAAGAATCGCGGCTCGCACGCCTCTTCCCCGAAGCCGAAATCCGCCGCGACGTCCCCGACCCGGTCTTGCCTGGGACGCGGCAGACCGGCGATCCGGAAGCGATTCAGCGTTAGGAGTTGCATTGATGCGCAATCAAACTTCTTGGTCGGATCGCCTGCTTCGCTTCCTACACTCATTACCCGCTATCGCTTG
>JBGSMO010000303.1:0-17097 GCA_041740115.1 Pirellulales bacterium | reverse complement strand
GTGGTTCCCAACTCCCCACGGCCGCCGCTGACGGCGACGATCGGTCCCCCCGGCGCGAGCGACGGATCGGCCTGCGCGGCGACGCGGACGAGCTTGCGGAGTTGGGCGGCTTGGTCGGGCATTCTGAAATGCTGAATGGGGAATGCTGAATGCGGAATAGGGTTTTTAGCCCCCGGTTCTTTAAACCGGGGGTTATGCAGCGGTCGGAACGTTCAGGATCAATTGGGCCAACGCCCCCGGCTCCGCGACGTTGATGTCGTCCGGCACGTTCTGCCCATCCGTGAGGTAACTGAACGGCAGTTTGCAAGTGCGGGCGAGCGACAGGATGTTGCCGAGCGCCGTCGCTTCGTCGATCTTCGTGACGATCGCGGCGGTGACGCCGACGGGGATGAACTTTTCGGCGGCGGCGACGAGGCTGCGAGCGCTCGCCGCGGCGCTGAGGACGAGGTGAACCTCGTTCGGTTCGGCCTCGGACAGCATGCTGCGGAGCTCGCGGATGCGGACTTCGTCGCGCGGGCTGCGGCCGGCGGTATCCATGAGAACGAGGTCGAAGTCGCGCATCTTCGCGACCGCCTCGCGCATTTCGCGCGGCGTGCTGACGACTTCCATCGGCAGGTCGATGATCTCGGCGTAGGTGCGCAGCTGCTCGACGGCGGCGATGCGGTAGGTGTCGACGGTGATCAGGCCGACGCGGTGACCTTCCTTCAGGCGGTAGTTCGCGGCGAGCTTGGCGATCGTGGTCGTCTTGCCGACGCCGGTGGGGCCGACGAGCGCGACACCGCGGCCAGCGCCGCTGGCGACTTGAATCGGGCCGGTGACTTGGATGTCGCTCTGCAGCAACTGCGCGAGTCGCTGGTGGGCGACGCGGCTATCGGCGGCTTCGAGGCCAGGCTCGCGACGGAGGCGGTCGACCAACTCGCGGGCGACCGCTTCGTCGACTTCGGCTTCGATGAGATCGGTGTAGAGATCGAAGATGGCCGAGGGCGCTGGGCGACGCGGCGGTTGCCCGTTGCGGGCGCGGAGTTGGGTGAGGAGGGATTCGAGTTCGGCGATTTGTGGGGAATGTTGAAGGTCGAATGCGGAATGCTGAATGGGGAATGGGGTGGAGAGGTCGAGGCCGGTGTCGGAATGGTTGGGTTGTGGGCGTTCGAGGAGCGCAGCGCGTTGAGCAGGTTCAGCCCCCCTCCCCAGCCCTCCCCTCGAGGGGGAGGGAGTTGCAAGTTCTTGAAGCGCTTCGCGCTGTTCGCGTCTTTCCCTTTTCTCTCCGCGCTCCACCTGCGTCGCGGCGATCTCGTAGCTTCGCCCGATGAACAGGCGGCCTAGGAGGCTCGCGTGGCGTTCGCGCGTGTGGAGCACCATCGCCTCGGGGCCGAGTTCTTGGCGAACCAGGTCGAGGGCTAGGGGCATCGTTTTGGCGCGGAAGGTTTTGATTTCCATGGGAGTTGTTAGACGCCCGGGGGGATGAACCCCCCGGCTCGCTGGTTGTTGATTGATCGCTGTTAGGCGTGGTCGGAAGCGAGGCCGAGGGTCATCACGTTCGTGTCGCGGGTGATTTCGTTGAAGCTGAGGACGACGAGTTGCGGAATGTGGTTTTCGGTGATTTGTTTCAATGCGGCGCGGATCTGCGGGCTGACGAGCACGATCGGCGTATGGCCGGCGGCAGTGAGCTTTTGCAGTTGCGTGCCGATTGACTGGCAGGTGGCCTCGATCGCTTGCGGGGCCATGCGGATGAACATGCCCCGTTCGTTGTGGTCGAAGCCGGCGCGGATCCGCTCTTCCATCGCCGGGTCGAGGGCGATGACGTGGATCTTACCCTCGGCGTTGCGATAGCGAGTGCAAATCTGACGCGCGAGGCGATGGCGGACATATTCGGAGAGGAGAATCGGATCCTTCGTTCTCGGGGCGTAGTCGCCGAGCGTTTCGAGGATCAGGCTGAGTTGCCGGATCGGGACATGCTCGCGTAGGAGGTGATGGAGGACTGATTGGACCTCGGCGAGCGTCATCACGCTCGGGATCAATTCGCTCACCACCGTGGGGTGCGTTGCTTTGAGTTCGTCGATGAGGTGCTTCGTCGCGTCGCGCGTGAGGATTTCGTCGGCATGTCGCCGGCAGACTTCGGTCATGTGCGTGGCGATCACGGCGCCTGGTTCGACGACGGTAAAGCCTCGCATCTCGGCTTCGTCTTTACGCGACGGGTGGATCCAGCGGGCGTCGGCGCCGAAGGCTGGGTCGCGGGTGACGATCCCTTCGACGGGGCCGGTGGTGAGGCCGGAGTCGATCGCGAGAAGTTGATTCGGTTCGACGCGGTCGTGGGCGACTGTCATGTCGGCGATCTTGATGCGGTACTCGTTGGGGTCGAGCCGCATGTTGTCGCGGATGCGGACCTTCGGCATGATGATGCCGATTTCGCTGGCGACGCTCTGGCGGACGCGTTGAATTCGTTCGAGCAGGTCACCGCCGCGTTTAGGATCGGCGAGGCGAATGAGGCCGACGCCGACTTCGATCTCCATCGGATCGATGGTGAGGTAGTCTTCGATCCGCTCTTCGGCGGCTGGCTTAGGCGTCGCGGCGATTTGCGCGTCGCTGACGATTTTCTTCTTTTCGGTTTGGTTCATCATTCGCGCCATGCCGAGGCAGGAGGCGGCGAGGACGAGCAACGGCGTCCGCGGCAGGTCGGTGGCGATCAGGATCGCGAGGAAGCAGCCGGTGATGGCGAGGGCCTGTGGGCGCGAGAAGAGCTGCGTGATGAACAACTCAGGCAGGTTCGACTTCTGCGTGCTACGGGTAACGAGCAAGCCGGCGGCGAGCGAAATGAGGAACGCCGGGACCTGGCTCACTAAGCCGTCGCCGATAGTGAGCCGCGTGAACAGCGTGGCGGCTTCGCTGAACGGCATGCCGTATTGCAGCACGCCGATGGCGAGTCCGCCGAGGACATTGATGATCGTGATGAGGATGCCGGCGATCGCGTCGCCGCGGACGAACTTGCTGGCGCCGTCCATCGAGCCGTAGAAGTCGGCTTGCTGGGTGATTTCTTCGCGGCGGCGTTGGGCTTCTTTTTCGTCGATCGTGCCGGCGTTGAGATCGGCGTCGATCGCCATCTGCTTGCCCGGCATGCCATCCAAGGCAAAGCGGGCGCCAACTTCGCTGATGCGCGTGGCGCCTTTGGTGATCACCACGAACTGAATGACGATGATAATCACGAAGATGATGATGCCGACGACGATGCTCCCTTCGCCGGCGACGAAGTTGGCGAAGGCCATGATCACGCCGCCCGCCGCGTCTTCTTTCTGCGTCGCCGCGTGGGTGAGAATGAGGCGCGTCGTCGCGATGTTGAGCACCAACCGCGCGAGCGTCGTCGCGAGCAGCACGGTGGGGAAGATGCTGAATTCCAGCGGCGTGCGGACGTAGATGGTCGTCAGCAGCACCATCACCGAGAGAGCGATGTTGGCTGACAGCAGAACGTCGAGCAGCGCAGGAGGCAGCGGGACCAGAATCACCAACACGCTGGCGATGATCGCGAGCGGCAAGATGAGATCTTGCCGGCGATGGAGCCAGTCGAGGGCGGTGGTCGGTCCGGAGGCCATGCAGCTTTTGTGTTCGCGCGTATTCGTGGTCGACGCCATGCTGGCGCGACGGTGCCGAGGGGCGGGGATCGTAGGCGACGATCAAGAAAGTGTCCAGGTCGTTGGCGCGTGACAAAGTTTGCGTGACGTCGGGGTTGTGCGGGCCTCGGTCGCGTTACAGAGCGACCGCCGTCGGCAGGAGTCAAGGCATTGGCGTCGGCGGGCGATAGAGACTGCTATCCCTCCCTTGCCCGATCCTCGTGGAAGCTGTGCGCCGTGAGTTTTTCGATCCGTTCCTGTTGGTGGCTATCAGCGGCGATTCACTGCGCGTCTCTCGGCGCGCTGGCGGGGTGCATCGAAACCGTCGGCTCCGGCGGCGCCAGCGTCGCACCGGCGACGGTACTCGATGCCAGCATGGTGACGCAGCGCGGAGCGATCACCTTTGTGAAGGGATGGGAGCTGGGGCGGCGCGTCGCCACGGAGCGCAATCAGCCGGCGCTTGTCTTTTTCACAGCCCACTGGTGCACCTACTGCCGCAAGATGGAAGGGACGACCTTCACCGATCCGGCGGTAGCGCAGCTGGCGACGCAATTTGTCTGCGTGCTGGTCGACGCCGACGAGGAACCGGCCGTTTGCCAGCGTCTGCAGCTTTCGGGCTATCCGACGCTGGAGATTATTTCGCCCGCGGGGACTTCGCTGGGAAGATTGACTGGCTGGCAAGGGGCGCCGGCGCTTACGCAGTCGCTGCAGGCAGCGCTCCAAAGGTATGCGGTGCTCGAGCAACCGCTGCGGCGGTAGCCGCCGGTCAACGACCGGCCGGAGCGGCGACGAATGGCGATATCCTTCGCGGGTGCTTTGCCCACTTCATCAATTCTTCCCAGTGCCCCTCCGGCGGCTCGTTGAGCCGCGGCTACTTAGCCCCTTGCGGGGGCTCGCTGGCGGCGCGATACTTTGCGGCAGCGGTTGGAGTCGACTCGTCGGCGATCCGCATTGCCATCATAAGTTAGTGAAATTGGGGGAGTTCGAGTTATGCGACGGGCGAAGATCAGCATCATCGGGGCCGGAAACGTCGGCGCCACCACGGCTCATTGGTGTGCGGCGGCCGAACTCGGCGACATCGTCCTCGTCGACATTCCACAGACCGAGGATATGCCCAAGGGCAAAGCGCTCGACCTGATGCAGTCGTCCCCTGTGATGATGTTCGACGCGAACGTCGTCGGCACGACCAGCTACGACGCGACTCAAGACAGCGATGTTGTCGTCATCACCGCCGGCCTGCCGCGCAAGCCGGGGATGAGCCGCGACGATTTGCTCGGCACGAACGCCAAGATCATGACGGCGGTCTGCAACGAGATTAAAAAGACGAGCCCCAACGCGGTGGTCATCGTCGTCAGCAATCCGCTCGACGCCATGGTGCAGCGGGCGCTGCAGGTGACCGGTTTCCCGCCGGAACGCGTTGTCGGCCAGGCAGGCGTCCTCGATACGGCCCGCTATCGCACGTTCCTCGCGATGGAACTTGGCGTGAGCGTCGAAGACATTTCGGCGCTGCTCATGGGCGGCCATGGCGATACGATGGTGCCGCTGCCGAGTTGCACGAGCGTCGGCGGCATTCCCGTGACGCAGCTGATCAAGCCGGAACGCTTGCAGGAGATCATCGAGCGGACCGCCAAGGGCGGGGCCGAGATCGTCAGTCTGCTGAAGACCGGCAGCGCCTACTATGCTCCGGCCGCCGCGACGACGCAGATGGTGGAAGCGATCGTCCGCGACAAGAAGCGGCTGATTCCTTGTGCGGCCTACTGCGACAAGGAGTATGGCGTCGGCGGCTACTACGTCGGCGTGCCTGTCATCCTCGGCACCAACGGCGTCGAGAAGATTGTGGAGCTGAAGCTCGAAGAAACCGAGAAGGCGGCGTTCCAGAAGAGCGTCGACGCGGTGAAGGAGCTCGTCAAGGCTATGGCGGGTTTGGTGTAGAAGGACCGTCGCAACTCCCTAGTCGTCATTCTGGACGCAGCTCAGAATGACAGTCTGAAGAAGGCCGGGACTCATAGGTCGAATTATCTGTCGAAGGATTCGACTTCGCAATGCAGGACGCTTGTTCGTCCCAGGATGGGACGGCTATTTATTCGCGCATGCGTGTTCGATTTGAACGCTAGCACGCGCGGTTTTCCGCGGTCTGTGACTGACGGAATTGACACGCGCCGCTCGGTCGTTTACAAACCCAAGTCGTAACGCCGTCGCGCTCATCGGAACGCGACGATGTTGCGGTCCCAGTTAGACCCCGACGACAGAAACTATGAATCGCCTGCAAACTTCTAAGGCGTCGAGTTTTCAGCTTTCTTCACCGTTCGATTCCCCGCTTACGTTCGCTAAACAGCCGACGACGTCGACCAAGGTCGCGCCGCGGCGACGCGATCGGGCGGCGGCTCCCCACTACGCTCTCTTCGCTCCGCTCCACTACGAGCGCGGCTACGCTTACCCGCTGCTGATTTGGCTGCACGACGACGGCGGCAGCGAGCGTGAGCTGCGTCAACTGATGCCGCATGTGAGCGTGCGGAACTACGTAGCGGCCGCGGCTCGCGGCGTCGGCGCCGATGCAAGCCGACATGGTTACAGTTGGGATCATTGCCCCGAGTCGGCCTGCGAAGCGTCGGAGCGCGTGACCGAATGCATCGACGCGGCGAAGCGTCGCTTCAACGTTCATGCCGATCGCGTCTTCATTGCCGGTCAGGGAAGCGGCGGCACGATGGCGCTGCGCTTGGCGCTGCGATATCCCGGACTATTCGCCGGCGTCATCTCGATCGGCGGCGCCATGCCGCGACGCAACGCCCCGCTGAACCGCGTGAAGGAAGCTCGCGGCTTGCCGATCCTGTTGGCGAGTTGCCGCGACAGCGAGTTCTATCCGCAGGCCGACGTAGTGAGCGATTTGCGTCTGCTCCATTCGGCCGGCTTCTCGCTCGCTCTGCGCCAGTATCCGGGCGACGACGAACTGACGACCGCGATGCTCTCAGACATGGACCGCTGGATGATGGAGCGAATCTCCGCGACCGCAGCGACGGTGTCGTAAGGCAGCCGAGTGTCGTTGATCGGCTAAAGGGTTCAGAAGATTAACCACTAAGGCACGAAGACCACGAAGAAGCACGAAGGAATGCCAGGGAAGTAGAGACCGACAAATCTGGAGACGGTGCCAAGCCTCTCGAATATTCGTCTTTCTTATTGCGTCTTTGTGCCCTTCGTGCCTTCGTAGTTAGTCTTTCTCACCGCTCCAGCGAGTCGTTACCCCGCGGCTACTGGTGAGAGCGAAGCGCCACCGTGCACGCGACGCCGGCGTGGTCCGTGAGCGAGCCTTGTTTCACCTTCTCTCTACGAGCGCATCGCTTGCGCCGACATGCTAGCGGAACGTCGGTTGACACTGGTTCGCCGATTTCGCTACAAGCACTCGGCGTTTTTCTCAAGTTTTGGCGAAAGATCGCCGCACGCTGCGACGAGACATTGCCGTTCCGCAGAGCCAGGCATGGAAGCCCCGCACGGACATGGCGCCGCGACACCGACCGAGGAAGCCTCCTCGTCGCCGGGACGGATTGCGCGCTTGTTGCATGGGGCGGCCGAGTCGAAAACGCGGATGGCGGTCGCCGGTTTGACAGTGCTGCTGCTCTTGGGCGGCACGGTGGCCGCGTTCAGCCTTGCCAAGCAGTGGGCTGAAGGGGTAGTCGAGCGCGACTACGTCCAACTCGCGCTCAAGGCGCTCGATGACGGGAAGTACGACGACGCGAAGTCGTTGATCGGCCAGATGCAGCAACGGCCAGCGAGTCCGCGGCAGTTGTCGTCGGCTCTCTTTGTGTTGGGTGTCGTCAAGGCGCAGGAAGCCGACGCCGAAGCGGCGGCGAGTCGGCAACGAGCGCTGCACGAGATTGCGGCGCGCTATCTAAAGAAGGCGCTGAAGCTGGAACTCGACGAAAGCCGCCACGGTCAGGCGAACTATCTGCTGGGCAGAAGTCTCGTGCGGAGCGGTCAGGCGCAAGAGGCGATCCGCGTGCTGGAGGAGTCGCTCAACGATCCGCAGCAGCCGGCCGCCGAGATTCATTCATTGTTGGTAATCGCTCACCTTGATGGTCGCGAGCCCGATCTCAAATCAGCGCTGCGGCATAACGAAATCGTGCTCGCAGATCCGACGCTCGACGATGCGAAGCGACAGCACGCGACGATTGTGAGCGCGGAGGCGATGATTCGACTCGGCCGCCGGAGCGCCGCGCGGGAGCTGTTGCAGCAACTGCACGCCGACGGCGTTGAAGAAGCCAATCGCGTCCTGACGATCGGACGTATTGATCTCGCGGAAGCGGAGGAGGCGCCAGTCGATTCCAAGGAGCGGGCGGAGTTGTTGCAACGGGCGCAGGAGCAATTGCAACTGGTCGCGCAACTCGACACGGCGCACGGTCGACCAACGCGACAGGCGGCGCTCTGGATTGCCAAGTACTTCGAATTGAGCGGCAATCATGAAGCGGCGGCCGCGGAATACGAGAAAGTGGCGAAGGTCTACCAGGGGACAACGGCCGGGCTGACGGCGGCGCTGGCGGCGGCCGACTATCATCGCCGTAACGGCCGGCTGGAGCGAGCGCTGATCGACTACAAGGTCGTGCTCCACGCGATTGATTCGCCGGATAGCTACGACGATTCGCTGCTGCCGCTGGAGGATTTGCGCGACCGGATGAAAGGGGCGTTCGAGCAATGTCTGGAACAGCGACTTTATCCCGAAGCGCTGACGCTGGTCGACCTGTTTCACAACGTCTTCGGCGAGGCGCCGACGTTAGAGATGCGAGCAATGTCGCACGAACAATGGGGACAACAAAAGCTGAAGCAAGCCGAGGCGGAACGGTTCGGCACGGAAGCCATACGACAAGAAGGTCGAACGCAATTGCGAGAGGCGGGGCGGGCGTACGAGGCGTTGGGACGATTGCGGTTTGCGTCGCGCCAGTTCATCGAAGACGTCTGGAACGCCGCCGAGTGTTACTTCAACGGTCAAAGCTACACGCAAGCGGCGCGACTCTACGCCGAGTACCTGCACAACGAGTCGCGACGACGCAATCCGCTGGCGCTATTGCGGCTGGGGCAAGCGGAACTCGCGGCGCGGCGTTTTGATCAGGCCATCGAAGCGCTGAGCGAGTGCGTCGAAACGTATCCCCTCGACCCCGTGGCGTACCAGGCGCGACTGGAAGCGGCGCGGGCGTATGAGCAACTCGACAAGCCGGCCGAGGCGGAGCGGCTGTTGTTGACCAACCTCGTCGAGGATGTTCTGACCCCGGCGAGCCCCGAGTGGCGCGATTCGCTCTTTGAGTTGGGAAATCTGTTCTACAAGGAAGGTCGATACGACGAAGCGATCAAACGGCTCGACGAAGCGGTCAAGCGTTATCCGGACGGCCAAGCGACGCTGCTAGCCCGCTATACGATTGGTCGGTCGTACCACGCGGCTGCGGCGGAGCCGGCGAAGCGGTTTGCCGATTCGAAGACGGAAAACGAACGGCAGAGCGCCAAGGCGCAGATGACGGAACTGCTGATCAAAGCGCACGAGAACTACCAGGGGGTGCAGCGGACGTTAACCCTCGGCGGCGGCGACGCGGACGATCCGCTGCAGCAAACGCTCCTGCGTAACTGCTACATGCTGCAAGGGTCGGTGCTGTTCGAACTGCGGCGGTTCGACGAGGCGCTGAAGGCGTACGGCAACGTCATTACGTCTTACCAGAACGATCCGATTGCGATGGACAGCTTCGTCCAGGCGGCGGCCTGTTGGCGAAGGCTTGACCAGCCGGTGACGGCGCGGGTGACGCTCGACCAAGCGAAGCTGGTGCTAAAGGAGATGCCGCCGGAGACCGACTTTCGGACCGCGACGAACTTTACGCGGCAGCAGTGGGAATATTTGTTGAACCAGATGAGCGTATGGTGAGGAAGCAGTTAGCTGTCAGCAATCAGCTTTCAGCTCGGAGCGAATAGTGTTTGCGGATGTTTGATTTCAATGGCTGAACTATCGACACAACTGTTGGCCGACCTCGTCTCCAAGCGGCGCAAGTGCCTCGTGCAGTTGCGCGACTTGGGGGCGCGGCAGGCGCAGATGATTGCCGGCGGCGAGATGGCCGAACTGCTGCGGCTGGTGTCGGCGAAGCAGCAATTGATTGTGGCGCTGCAGGCGATTGAACAGCAGTTGGCGCCGTTTCACGAACAGGATCCGGAGGCGCGTCAGTGGACGTCGAGCGAAGAGCGGGCCAAGTGCGCCGCCGACGCCGAGGCTTGCCGGGGGTTGATTCAAGAAGTGATGGCCATGGAACAAGCGGGCGAACGACAGATGACTGAACGCCGCGACGCGGTGGCCAACCAGCTGCGAACCGTCGCCGCCGGCAGCCGCGTCCGCGACGCCTACCAGGCGCAAGCGAATCGATAACGAGCCAGAATAGCCGCAGACGCCCATTTAGCCCCCGGCTCTTCAAGCCGGGGGGCCGCAGCGCAAAAAAACGAAAGCCAACCATGTCAAACCTAAAGCTCCACATCGAGGACGACGAGCCCGAGGATGGCGTCACGGCTGCCGCAAGCGTTGAAGGCGCCGACGAGCCGAGCCTTGCCGTCATCCTCGAAGCTTGGAACGACGCCACGCTCCGCTTGCAGCAAACGCACGAAACGCTACAAGGCGAGGTGGCGCGGCTGACCGACGAGCTCGCGAAGAAAGATCAAGAGCTAGCCCGCCAAACGCGGCTGGCTGACCTGGGACGGATGGCGTCGCACGTCGCTCACGAAGTGCGTAATAGCTTGGTCCCCGTCAATTTGTATATGAGTTTGCTCAGAAGGCGGCTGTCGGACGATTCCGGCAGCCTTGATGTTTTGGCGAAGGTGGAGGCAGGGTTTACCGCCCTGGATGCTACCGTGAACGATCTGCTCAGTTTCACCGCTCATCGCGAGCCGCAGTGGCGTTCCTTTATTCTGCAGGACCTGGTCGAGGAAATCTTCGACTCGCTGGCGCCGCAGCTCGAGGCGCAGCGGATCGACGTATCGCTCGATGTGCCGCCGAACACGGTCGTCACTGCCGACCGCGAGATGATGCGTCGGGCGATTCTCAACCTCGTGCTAAACGCCGTCGACGTCATGCCGCGCGGCGGCGAGTTGGTGGTCACGTCGTACCAACGGCACGGCGGGTTGGAACTCGAAGTCGCCGATAGCGGCCCGGGGTTGACCGAAGACGACAAGCGTAAGATCTTCGATCCCTTTTTTACGACGAAGGCGACCGGCACTGGGCTGGGGCTGTCAATCGTGAACCGCATCGTCGAAGCCCACGGCGGCCGCGTAACGGCAATGAATTGCCCCGAGGGTGGCGCCGCGTTCACGATTGAATTGCCGCCGCGCCGTGCGATGGGAGTGGCTGCTTGATGCGAACGAAGTCTGAGAACTCGTCGAAAGATGAGCCGGCGTCGCGCGGCCGGGTGCTGGTCGTCGACGACCACGCCGCGGTGCGCGAGTCGGTGATCGATGTGCTGCGCCAAGCCGGCTACCAGGTTGAAGGCCTGGCGAGCGCGGTCGAAGCGCTGCCGCTGTTGGAGCGCACGGCGTTCGACGTCGTCGTCACCGATTTGCAGATGCCGGCGATGGATGGGCTTGAATTCATTCGGCAAATGTCGCAGCGGCGGTTGCCGACGCAGGTGATCATGATCACGGCCCACGCGACGATCGCCTCGGCGGTCGAAGCGATGCGGTTCGGGGCGTTTGACTATTTGGAAAAGCCGTTCGACGTGACGCGGCTGGAAGAACTGGTCGCGCGGGCGATGGAGCGACGGCAACTCTGCGGCGACGATGCAACGGTGCAGCCGCTGGCGTCAGTGAGCAGCGGAACAAAGCGCGGCTCCGCGTCGACCGCGGCCGTCGATTCGCTCGATGCGATGGGGATGATCGGCAATAGCCCCGCGATGCGGTTGCTGCGAGAACGGATCAGCCAAGTGGCGCCGACCGACGAGACGGTGCTCATTTGCGGCGAAAGCGGCACCGGCAAGGAGTTGGTCGCGCGGGCGGTGCATGCGCTCAGCCGGCGCGCCAGCGGACCACTAGTGAGTCTCAACTGCCCTGCGCTGTCGCCCCAGTTAGCTGAGAGCGAGCTCTTCGGCCATCGCCGCGGCGCGTTCACTGGCGCCGACGCCGATCGCGTCGGCCGCTTCGAACTCGCCAAGGGCGGCGTGATCCTCCTCGACGAAATCACCGAGATCGACCTGCCGCTGCAAGCGAAGTTGTTGCGGGTCTTGCAGGAGCGGACATTTGAACTCGTCGGTTCGAGCGAAACGCGGCAGGCCAACGTGCGGGTCATCGCCAGCACGAATCGCGATCTCGCCGCGGAGATCGCCGGCGGGCGGTTCCGCGAAGACCTTTACTATCGGCTCGCCGTGGTGCCGCTGGAGTTGCCGCCGCTGCGGACTCGCGGCGATGACGTGCAACTGCTGGCCGACTACTTTCTCGATCGCGCAGCGAAGCGGCTGGCGCGAGAGCGGCTAGAATTGGCGACGGACACGCGCGAACTCCTCGCTGCCTACCATTGGCCAGGAAACGTGCGCGAGTTAGAGAACATTATCACGCGGGCCTGCGTGTTGAACGGCGGAGCCCCGATCGCAGCGGGCGACATTCGGCCCTGGCTGCAGCAGCCGGAGGGGATCGACTTCGGCAACTTACCGGCGGGCGGCAGGGAGATGATCCACGCGTTGCCCACGGCCGGAAATCTCGACGACATGGAACGAGCGATGATCGTCGCCACCCTGCAACGCTTCGGCGGCAACCGCAGCCAGACGGCGGCCGCCCTCGGCATCGGCGTACGCACGCTCAGCGGTAAAATGCGGGCTTACGGCTTTGCACCCCGGACGCGCGAATTCAGCGGACCCGGGGACTTCACGCACGATCGGCAGTTTTCGCCGATCGATCCGGCCAATTCTGCCGTTGCCATGAATCGCCGAACCGCGTAATCACTCCATTGCGAATCCGTGCGCCAACGCGGCGAACGTTCGCAGTGGGATTCTATCCGCGATGAATGCCAGCGTCTGCGAGCGCAGACGTTTGTGGCGGCAATCGCCCAAATTGCCAACGGCACGTCGCTTGCCAGTGGTTAGAGCGTAAGGAAGTCGTCATCCTGAGCGGAGCGACGGATCTAGCGTTTGCGTAGGGCTAGATTCTTCGCTTTGCTCAGAATGACATGAAGGGTCAACCGCCATGATGTCATCGATGTTCGACGCCTCGACGGTGCCGCTGCTCGAGCAAGTGGTGAACTTTACCGAAGCTCGGCACGGCGTGTTGGCTGGCAACATTGCGAACATGGATACGCCGGGCTACCGGACGCGCGATTTATCCTCGGAGAAGTTTCAAGGGCGATTGGAGAAGGCGATTGAAGAGCGGACGCGGCCAACGGCACGAGCTCCTTATCCAGGGGCCCCAGCGTCGCCGCCGTCGGTCTCTAGCTCTTCGGCAAGTTCGACCTCGGGACATGAGCATCAAAGGAATCAAATCGCAGCCATTAGCGACGACTTCCACGGCATGCTCCGACACGACGACAACAACTCGAGCATGGAAGAACAAATCAGCGAGATCACGAAGAACCAACAAGTGCACAACATGGCGCTGAGCCTGATGACGGCCCAGTTCCGGTTGCTGCGAGCGGCGATTACGGAGCGAGCGTAGGCAGCAATAAGTCATAAAAGCCACCGGCTCTGCCGGTGGACGGAGTGTCAACAGAGCGAGTCGTTCGTTCGTCCGCCGGCAAAGCCGGTGGCTTTTATTCGGCGGGGGATGACAGGAGGTCCTGATGTTTCCAATCTTCGACGTCAGTACGAGCGGGTTGGTGGCGCAGCGGACGCGGCTAAACGCCATCTCCTCGAACATCGCGAATATTTCGACGACGCGGAACGAGCAGGGACAACCCGAGGCCTACACGCCGCGGTACGTCACCTTTCAGACCGACGCCGCGGTGAACACCAACGGCGGGGGCTTGGGCGTGAAAGTCGGGTCGGTCGAGTATTCCACCGAGCCGCCGGACATGAAGTACGAACCAGGCCACCCCGACGCGAACGCCGACGGCTACGTCGCTTACCCGAACGTCGACATGACGACCGAGTTCGTCGACGCCCTGGAAGCGACGCGGGCGTATGAGGCGAACATCGGCGTGCTCGAAATTACCAAAGATCTCACGAACCGCTCGCTGCAAATCGTAGCGTAATCGGCGCGGAGGGTTGAATGATGACATCCATCCAAAACAGCACGTCGACGTTTGCCCCGTTGCAATCGCCGTCGATGACGACAGGCTCGCTGAATTCGTTGAATTCGCCGAACTCGGCGGGCGAAGCAGGTTCGTTCAAGTCGGCCCTGCTGAAGTCGATCGGCGACGTCAATTCGATGCAGATGCAGGCTGACCAAGCGGTCGAGACGCTGATGACCGGCGGCGACGCCGACCCGGCCGCCGTACTGACTGCGGTGCAGAAGGCTGACTTGGCGTTCCGGATGATGATGCAGATGCGGAACAAGGTCATGCAGGTTTATCAGGAAGTGAAGGACATTCGGATTTAGTCGGTACCAGCCAGAACTTGTCACTCCGAGGTACTCCGAGGAGTCCGGCCTGTTTATCGGACTTCTCGGATTACCTCGAAGTGACCGAATGCGGGCGTGAGTGACGGAATGCACCGACGCAAGATGCGTCGGTTGGCCGCTTGAGGACCACGGATGGGATTTCTGAATCAAACCTTCGAGCAAATTCGCGACCTGTTCGCGTCGATGACCCCCGCCGCGCGGATTACCTCGGCATTGCTGCTGGGCGTGATCGTCTGCAGCGTGGGTTTTCTATTCCAAGGCTACAACAACGCCTCCGACGAGCCGTTGTTCGGCGGCGCCATGCTCCAGCAGGCCGAGACGAATCGCATTGAGACCGCGCTCGGCCAGGCGGGGCTCGATATCTTGCCGCTGCAGCAAGGGCGCATCATGGTGCCGCGCGGCCAGAAGGCAGCCTACCTGGCGGCCATCGCCAACGCCGGCGCCTTGCCGTCGAACTTCCACGATTTGCTCGGAGATTCTCTCCAGACCGGCATGTTCGAGAGCGGCAAGATGCGCGACCAACGCTGGAAGGCGGCTCGCGAACGGCAGCTTTCGATGATGATCAGCGAAATGGAAGGAATCGAAGACGCCAAAGTCTTGTACGACATTCGCGAACCGCGGGCGTTCGGCAAGGAGGAGATCACGGCCACGGTCAGCGTCATGCCGGCGCCGGGAGCAATCCTCGATCCGCAGCGGATGAAGCTCATCCGCGAAGCGGTTGCCAAGTCGATTGCGGGGCTGCGTGCCGACAGCGTCATGGTCGTCGACCGTAGCAACGGTTCGCAGTTCGGCGGCGTCGGCGGCGAAGTCGTCGCCGCGGCATTCGACGATCCTTACTTTCAGACGCGAACGCTGTATGAACAGCAGATGCGCTCGCGGATCGAGAGTTTGCTGAGCCACATCAAGCCCGGCGTGCAAGTTCAGGTAACGGCCGAACTCGACGACACGCTCAGCAGCGAAACCCGTTCGATCCGCCCCGACGGTGAAGCGGCGCCGCTGCGGGAGCGCAAGAACACCGAGGAGAGCGTTAACCGTCAGACCGAGGGGGGCGGCCAAGTGGGGCTGCGAGCGCAGGGCCCCGGCCGCGTCACCGCCGAGCAAGCGGCGTCGCGCAACGAGAACACGACTGCCAGCGAAGATACCGAAACCGAGAACTTCATTCCTCACGTCGAGGAAGTCCGCCGGCAGAGCGGCTTGACCCCCAAACATGTCCGGGCCGCGATCTCCGTGCCGAGCGAGTACCTGATTCGCGTCTGGCGCGAAACGACTCCCGACGCGAAGCCTGAAGATCGTCCCGATACGGCCATGCTGACGAACATCGAAGATCAGGTGAAGTCGAAGATCAAGACGACCGTCGGCCAACTCTTTCCGAAGGAACTTGCCGAGGATCAACTCTCGAAGGTCGAGGTGACCGTGTTTCAATCGCTCACGCCGGCGCCGACGCCCGAGCCTTCGGTGGCGAGCGAAGGAGTGATCTGGGCGAAGCAAAACACTAGCTCGCTGATCATCGCCGGCATGGCGCTAATGAGTCTGTTGATGCTGCGTTCGATGATCAAGTCGATCCCGACGACTGACAAGGGAGTCGATTTCTCGCTTCCCGATATCTTGCCGAAGAAGAACGACGCATCCCAAGCGAGCGGCAAAGGCGGCAAAGGGGGCGAGAGCGAAGGAGGCCGACAGAAGCTGCGACTGAAGCGCGGGCCGTCGCTGAAAGAAGATCTTTCGGATTTGGTGAAGGAAGATCCCGACGGCGCGGCGGCGATTCTGCGGACGTGGATTGGGAATGCCGGGTAATTGAGAGTGTCATGTGAAACGGAGCGGCTGTCATCCTGAGCGGAGCGAAGGATCTAGCATCGTGAGCAGTGCCAGATTCTTCGCTCCGCTCAGAATGACGAGTTCTCACGCGGCGGGTAACGGAAAACGGACGCAATGACTTACGAGCGCAACGAACGAATCCGACGAGCGGCAATCCTGGTCGCCAGCATCGATGAGGCATTGGCCGAGCAGATGCTCGACAGCCTGCCGCCGTCGGAGGCGACGAAAATTCTGGCGGAGGTCGACCGGCTCGGCGAAATCGATCCCGACGAACAACGCGACGTGCTTGACGAGTTCCGTCGCGCCGGCAGGCGCGAAAACGAGCCTGCGAACGCCGTGGAGTTCACTTACTCGGCGCCGCAACCGGTAGCCTTCGAGCAGACGGCTGTGGCGGAAGCCGCTGCCGCGACGCCGGCAGACGATACCGCGGCAGCGGCCGAAGCGGCGCTGATCGCAGAACTATTGAGCGCCGAGCATCCGCAAACCATTGCGGTCGCCCTGTCGCGAATGGCGCACGAGCAGGGCGCCGCCGTGTTTGCCATTCTCGCTCCCGCGCTCCAGGGTGAGGTGTTGGAGCGACTGGCGAACCTACAAATCACCGATGAGTCGGCGGTCACCGATCTCGAAACTGAACTCCACCAGCGGATCGAACTGCAACGGCAGCGGCGGACACGCGCAGCGGCCGGCGCCGAGATGGCCCGGCGGATCGTCGCCAAGACGGCGCCGATGCAACGCGACTCGCTCCTCGCGCTGATTTCGCCGCGCGCCGCCCAACCCTCGACGGGGCCAGTGGCATCAGTTCCGGCGGCGCTTTCCGAACAACAGACGCTCGAGTTACAGGCGGCCATCCAACAGGCACGCGAGTTGGTGGCCGCTCAAGAGGAACTGCTGGACGACGACCACGGGAGCTTCGAGGCTTGGACCGACGGCTCGGCTGACGGCGACGACTTCGTCGTTCCGTTCGACGCGACGCAGTTGGAGGATCGCTCACGCGATTTGGAACGCCTCAGCGATGCGGCGCTGTTGCGGGCGCTTCAGGCGGCGGACGAGCGAACGGTGCAGTTGGCGCTCGCCTGCTCCAGCGAACGGTTCTTGCGACGCGTGGCGGCGAAGTTGCCGCGGGCGGCGGCGG